>DAHXOQ010000100.1 GCA_027364815.1 Acidobacteriaceae bacterium
GCTGATGGGAGCATCGAATATTCATGAGCATTGAAAAAGCAACATTTGGAGCAGGTTGTTTCTGGGGCGTGGAAGTGGCATTTGCGCGCATTCCCGGAGTGACGGCAACAGCGGTTGGTTATGAGGGTGGGTCACTCGAGCAGCCGACATACAAAGATGTGTGCACGGACAAGACCGGCCACGCTGAAGTGGTTGAGATTGAGTTTGACCCTGCCGTGGTGAGCTACGAAAAAATTCTGGATGCGTTTTTTGAATTGCACGATCCGACAACGTTGAACCGCCAGGGACCGGATTGGGGCACGCAGTACAGGTCGGCGATTTTCTTCCACTCGGCTGAGCAGGAAGCTGCGGCGAAGGCGAAGATTGAAGCACTGACGGCCGCGGGCACCTTCAAGCCGAAGCGCATTGTGACGCTGGTTGAGCCGGCGCAGACTTTCTGGCGCGCTGAAGAATACCACCAGAAATATCTGGAAAAGCGCGGTGAAGCGAGCTGTCACATTTAAAAGACAGCGTCTCGTGAATAGCGTTTAGCCAGTAGAGATTCTGCGTAAACGAAACTCTTGGTTCTAACCAACATTTACCGGCAAGTCGCTACTTGCTATCAGTGTCCGCTATGACACACTTTTTCATACTGGGGTGACTTGACGCTTTTGTTTTACTTGCCTTGCGGCAGGGGTTTCGTTACGCCTTCATCGAGCCAGAGAGTGCGAATCCACCAGAACTGAACCAGGATCATGGTGATCAAAGGGACGTTGATGAGGCGGTCAATGATTGCCTGGGTGCGCTCTTGATCTGCTCGGGCCAGGGGCTGGAGATTGGCGAGATGCGCAATCCACTCGCCGAGGATACGGGCCACGATCAGAGTCAGAGCAAATGTTGTAAGGCCGAATAGAATCTTGACGGCATGCGAATTCCAGAACCCCTTGCTCTTAGTAGTGAGGAAGATTGCTGCGAGTCCAAAGAGAATAGTGACGATGGAAATAAGAAGCTGGCCGTGAACCGCGATGTGCTGCATGAGGCGCAGAACGCCTAGTTGAGTGTGCACGTCATACTCTGAGCGTGGTGGCCATGGCTGCCAGAGGAAAAGAGCGAGAAGGCTGCCGGCGATGATGGGGGTGCTGACCAGCAACCAATTGCGCAACGAAGCTGCGGGAAAGAGAATCCTGGCCAGTTCAAAGAGAACGCCGAATCCCGCCAATACAGAGATGATGGCGAGTGAGAGAGTGATGGCGGTGTAAGGAATCTGCGCCATGCGGTCATAGAGCAGCTCAGAGACAACCTGGCGCAGCGCTGCGATCACAATGCTGATGGTGAACCAGCGGAAGCGCTCAATGCGGGCGCGACCCAGGAGAACGACGAGCAGAATCAACTGCCCGGCAAAGAGCAGCACCCAGATAATTTGCAATTGATTAAAGGGAAGATGGATATTCATGCCGTTTTTCTCCGTGCGGACATTTAAGCATTTTTTGTGCATACCTAGTTTATCTGTCGAGACAGGATGTGTTGAAGATTTACTAAAGTTTACTGGAGTGCAGCTGAACTTTCAGAGCCCCAAAAAGAGAGACGGCAAAGAAACGCCGTCTCTCCAAACAAGTACAGATTGGGAAACTTTAGAAGGTAAGGTGCGCAGCGAACTGCACTAATCTTCCGCCAACTTGCAGCGATCTGATTCTGGTATAGCTGGTGAAAGGCGTACCTGTGCCGGATGAACCTGCAAGAACATTATTTGGTGTGCCAAAGCTCGGATGGTTGAATGCATTGGTTGCATCCATACGGAGCTGCAACTTGATGTTCTCCCAAGGCAGATTAAAGGTTTTCGCTGTGGAGAGGTTAGTCTGATTGATTCCTGGGCCGTAGAGACTGTTTCTCTTTACATTGCCAAAGGTTCCCGGCGCCGGCTGTGTAAATGCTGCGGGGTTGAACCAGTTTTCAGTGCTTCTGTGCAAAGGCTTGGGACTGACGCCCGGATTCCAGTTCGGATAAGAAGAACTGAAGAGCGAATACGAAACGTTATCCGAGGCATCAATGTAAACGGTGAAAGGTGTTCCTGAGAGCAGCAATTCAGATGCAGAGAATTGCCAACCTCCGACGACAGAATCCAAAATAGCGTTATGGTTGAGGAAGTGCTGTCCCTTGCCAAATGGCAACTCATATTCGCCATAGGCCTTGAATGCATTACGCGTGTCGAAGTTAGATGCACCATACTCGGCTGAGGGGTTAAGTCCATTCTGGTATGTACGCGCTCCTGCTGAACGGCCAGATCCTCCCGAGTCCTGATCATCGAGGAAGTGCGACCAGACATAGCTTGCACTCATGCTCAATCCGTTACTCATACGCTTGGTGTACTGCGCCTGCAATGAGTTGTAGTTTGAGATTCCGTTGTTGCTGCTGCCCGAGACACTTTGAAAGTTCGGATAAGCACGGAATTGCGCATCATTGGACGAGAGAAGGCTTTGTGGAATCTGGTTGAGATCTCCGAGGAAGCTAAGATTATAGCCATGACTGGCCACATAAGCCAATTCCAGCACCGTGTTCTGGGAGACCATGCGCTGCAAGCTCAGGTTCCATTGCATCACCCTTGGTACAGGCACAGCGTATTGATAGTAGCCCACACTCTGACCGTTATAGGCGTCAGGAGTAGTCAGGGCTGCAACATATGGGAGGGGTGTAGTACTCATAACCAGTCCGCTTTGGTTATTCACCGGTGCGGCATACATGTTGCCCGAGCTATCCATTTTGGTCACCGGCACAATGCCATTTGTGACGTCACTGACGTTGCCTGATGTATTAAATGCGCCACCCATGCCATCAGCAGTTAGCCCGGAATAGGCATCAAGTGTCCAGTTATAGCTGTAGAGACCGAAGCCGCCACGCAGAGTTGTGTCCTTGTTGGGCGACCAGGAGAAGCCCACACGAGGAAGAATCGTTGTATAAACAGACTTCTCCATTGAAGTACGACCGTTGGCATGTGTACTTGCGAACCACATTGCGCCCTTGGTGCCATCGACCGGATTCGTCACAGTAGGGTCGAAGCTGCTCATGTTGCCGTGCGGTTCATTGTAACCGTGGTTGGTTTGATAACGCAGACCCAGGTTAATGGTCAGATTAGGACGAATTTTCCAGTCATCCTGAAAAAATACCTGAGCTGACTTGAGTCGACCACCATACTCGGGCGAGACACCGGCGGCCCAATATTCCGGCAATCCAAGCAGGTAGTCAGCGTAATCAAGACCCGTGTTCCCGTTTGGAGTGGCCACGCCACCTCCATCCAACGTCCACTGCTGTGTGTACTGACCAGAGAAATAGAGCGTGCCCGGGTTTGCATTTCCCCATGCAGTGTAATTGATTCGGTAGGCCAAGAACTCACCGCCAAAGTGAAGAATGTGCTTACCCTTGATCAGCGTCATCACATCAGACGGATCAAAGACATTCTCAAAGCCTGTAGCATTTGTTGCCGCGCCGAGGCCTGAATAATTATTGAGCCATATGGTTGGGAAATCATCGACCTTGGCGAATTGCCATCCGAGCTTGGCAGCATAGCCCTTATTCAGAGAAAAATCATTGAACCAATTGCCCTGAAAGGTGAAGCCCATACGCGCTTCATTGATCAGGGTAGGGCTGATGTTCCACACATCCGTGATTTGCGCCACGTTGTTATCAACATCTCCGCCTTCACAACCAAGCGGACAAGCCGTGAGCGAACTTGGATAGATTACTGGAGTATCGTTCTGCGTATCCGAGAGTGTGAGGCGATTCTTAGATGTGATGTCATAGTCAAGACGACCAAAGTACTTCACATAGGGCGTGGACGTTGGCAGAACAGATTGAAAGTTTGCCGTCTGGACGCCGTATTGACCTAGAGTAGGTGGGATGAATTTTCCACCCGATAAGTGATTCGTCTCTGTGGGATAGTACTGTTGCACGGCATTGGCTACTTTGTCGATCATGATGCCGGGAATCGCGTTACCATTTCCATACTCAGTCGCAAATGATTGACGCACTGGATAGGGGTTGTTGTTCGAATCCAATTGAATGAATTGAGTGGTCGGATCGTAAATAGGATTGGTAATAGTAGCGAAGTTCCCACCCTGAATATCTGGAGTTGGAACAGTCAACGTGTAAGTGGATGCAGCCGTATGATCCAGCACCTGATCGTAGCTGAAGTTGAAAAACATCTTCTTCTTGAGGATCGGGCCATTAATCATGCCGCCGAAGTTGTGATAACGCAGGAACGTTACAGAGACACTCTGGCCTGGGAAGGCATAGGATGCCGCATCAAATGCGTCGTTCTGTATATAGTCATAAGCGGAACCATGGAATTCACTGGTGCCACCCTTGGTGATCTGGTTGATGATGACGCCGCCTTGACCATACTGAGCGGAGAAGTTGGAGAGCGAAATCTGCAATTCGCCCACAACTTCCTGCGTTGTGGGCGCACCATAAGTGCTGCCTCCAAGCGAGGCCGATGCACCGTCCTGAAGTACGTTATTGTAAGGCAGACTGCCGTTGGCCGATCCACTCTGTCCGAGTCCTGTTACACCGTAGCTAGTCGAGGCTGAGCCACTCATACCAGGAAGAAATGCGATCTGATTCTCCCAGTCCTGCCCTTGACTACCAACTGCGGCAACCTGAGGCAGCATATCCAGCGTGTTTGAATTCCAGGTTACGGTATGCTCGCCAGAATCCTGCTGCAACAGCGGAACATCAGTGGTCACGGTAATAGATGTGGAAGTAGCGCCTACTTTCAACTGCGTATTCACGGTCGTGTAACCGGTCTGCAGTGTGATAGGGCCGCGTACCATTGTCTCAAAACCTTCCTTGGTGAAGGTCAGCTTGTAATGACCATCGACAATCGAAGAGGTGTCATAGAGCCCCGAAGCATTGGTCACAACGATTTTTTCAACGCCGGTATCCACGTTGAGAACCGAGACTTGAACTCCTGGGACCAATGCGCCGGTGGAGTCAGTAACGCTGCCACGCAGATCAGCCGAGTTCATACTCTGCGCAATTGCCATTTGAACGCAACAAAAAAGTCCTATACAGACAAGAAAGTTGAATGCCAACGTACGAATGATTGATTTCATGATGAGTCTCCAATAGGTTCAGACCACGCCGCAGGTGGCGATTTGAAAAGTGGTTAAACAGTTTGCGGCTAAAAATTAGTACAAGAACTTGCAATCTGACCCTGCTGAAGGACCATGAACTCATCCGTGCGGCATGCCCTTTGGGAGTTCAATCTTTGATTCTGAAAATCACTATTGATCAGTGCAGGATTGGTAATTGATTTGTACGATAGAACAATTGGGAAGATGAATCAAGGTTAAAATGATAAATATCGACTCAAACGCTCATTATTGCTCTGTCAAGAACACAAACGCGTATAATCAGTATACAATATTATATAAATATCTTTAAATCATATATATACAAGATATACCACATGCACTTTAAGAAAACATCCAACTCGTAAAATGCTTATATTAAATAAGATAACTTTTATATATTTGCCATTTTTTTGAGCAGGATGAATGATTTTGTTCAAACCCTCTACTAAAAACTTCCTGAATCGTATATGCTCAAACATCATGGTGGCTTGTCATCCATCACCTTATCGATTGGAAAGACTATGCCTTCAAATCAGAGTGTGAGTGAAATCGGCATGAGCAGCCCAATTCTCGAAATCTGTGTGGAATCACTCGAATCAGCCCTGACTGCAGAGGCTGGTGGAGCTGATCGCATTGAGCTGTGTGAAGATTTGGCGATGGATGGAGTGACGCCGAACGCGGAGTTGATCCATCGCGTTATAGAGGCCGTGAAGATCCCTGTCTATATTCTGATTCGCCCTCGCGATGGGAGCTTTGTTTACAAGAGTGCAGAGATTGAGCAGATGCAGGCGGAGATTGAGTTTGCCAAACTGGCCGGAGCCTCAGGCGTTACTCTCGGGATTCTGAAGCCAAATCAGACGGTGGACATTGTTGCCAGCCGCGAACTTGTGGAGTTGGCGCGCCCCATGGCGGTTACTTTCCACCGCGCATTTGATGTGATTCCCAACCAAAGCCAGGGACTTGAAGACGTGATCAAGACCGGAGCAGACAGGTTGCTGACATCTGGTGGAGCGCCCAGTGTTCTCAGCGGCGCAGAGGCAATCGCCCGCTTGCGTGAGCAGGCTGCGGGTCGTATTGAAGTGATGGCCGGGGGTGGTTTGCGGATTGCGAATCTGCTTGAGGTTCGCCGCCTGACCGGAGTGAATTGCCTGCACACATCGCTGATTACACGCCCTGAGATTATTGCGGTGCAAAGTGGTGGCGCGGTGAAGAGTGCGATTCTGCATGAGCAGGATGTGCGTGAGGCCGCTCGTCTGCTGCGCATGCAACTGCAGACCGCTTAAATAATTTTCGGAAAATCAAGCGCGAATGACACGGATCCCCTGCTGCTCATAAGGCGCGAGCTGCTCAGGAGTTGCACCGTGGTCGGTGATGAGCATGTGAATCTCCGTGAGCGGGCAGATGAAGGCTGGGCTCACTTTGTCGAGCTTGCTTGAATCGGAAACCACAATTACCTGCTTGGCCTGCTTGAGCATCTTGCGATAGACAAGAGCTTCGTCAGTTTCCAATGTCGTTGCCCCGCGCTCAGAGCTGAGTCCTGTGACGCTGAGGAATACCTTGTCCATGTACACATCGTCAAGGAAACTCAGCGCCGCATTGCCGGTCAACGAGAAGGACCAGGCCCAGGGAACGACGCCACCAGTGAGATAAGTGCGGATGCCGGGCTGATTGCAAAGCTCCATGCCGATGTTGATGGCGTTGGTGATGACCTGAATCTTGTCGCGATGGCGCAGGCTGCGTCCAATGTGCGTGGTGGTGGTTCCGGCGGTGAGGCCCACGGTCTCGTTGGGCTGCACCAGTTCGGCAGCGGCTAATCCGATGCGGCGCTTTTCAACGGCATGCTTCTGCTCGCGGGCAAGGAAGGAGCTGTCGTAGCGGAAGGGCTCGTAAAGCAGCGGCTCAACCAAAGTGGCGCCACCGTGAGTGCGGCGAATGAGGCCGCGATTCTCAAGCCGGGCAAGGTCGCGGCGAATGCTGGGCGCAGAGGAGCCAACGACGGCTAAAATCTCCTCGACGCTGGCCGAGCCAGTGCGGAGAAGGTACTTGATGATCTGTTCAGAGCGGCGATTGAGTGAGTCAGCCATACGGAAAAATTCTACGCTCCCGGGGCGGGTAAAATCATGACTTTTTCATTATTTCTGACCATATGGACAAAAATATCGAATTTACAGTCAAAATATTGAGCATATTAAATGCAAATGAACGATTTGCAGCATACAATAATTAGAGTGGCAGGGGTGAATGGCCTGAGAAATTGAACTTTACACTGCCAAAAGGATGAGCGTTATGCCCAATTTTTCTCATGACCCGTTTCCGCATGAGATGCTGCGAGAGATCTTCGAGCAGCCCGCTGCGATTCGTCAAACCATGGCACTTTATCTATCTAAGTCTGGGTTGAAGGCGGAGATAGCCGGGCAACTTGAGGGCTGGAGCAATCCTGCCGGCGAGATTTTAATTGCGGCAAGCGGGTCAAGCCGGCACAGCGGGCTGGCGGCCGAGATTCAGCTCGAGGACCTGTGTGGATTGGCCGTGGATGTGGAATATGCAAGCGAGTACAGTTGCCGGGGCGGTAAAGATTTGCGACGGCCCAGTGTGCTTGTTCTCTCGCAATCCGGTGAGACTTCAGATACGCTGGCGGCGTTGAGTGCAGCCCGTGCTCGGGGTCAGCGCACACTGGCGATTACGAATGTGCCCGATTCAACAATGGCGCGCGAAGCTGAGATTTCCATGCCGCTTGCTGCGGGCAAGGAGTTGGCCATTCCCGCGACCAAGAGTTTTACCTGCCAACTGACAGTGCTTTATCTGCTTGCGCTTTACGAGGGAACGCGGTGAGGCCAGATTGATGCCGCTGCACTGAAGAAACACATCGCCGAGCTCGAAGAACTGCCCGCGCAGATTGCGAGACAGTTGGATGGCTGGGAAGCGACTATGTCTGCGCTTGCGGCGAAATATAAAACCGCAGCTTCGTTTCTTTTTCTCGGCCGCGGCGTTCACTACGCCATTGCGCGCGAGGGAGCGTTGAAGCTGAAGGAAGCATCCTATGTGCACGCGGAAGGCTACCCGACTGGCGAACTCAAGCATGGGCCGAATGCGCTCTTGAGCGACAGTGTTCCGCTGGTGGTGATTGCTACCGTGGATCCTGCAAATGCGGATTCCCTGGTGCGCTACGAGAAAAGTTTGCAGTTGCTTGAGGATATGAAGAAGCAGGGAGCAAAGGTGATTGCACTGGCGAACAGCGGCGACGCGCAAGTTCCGGCGCTGGTCAGCGATTGCGTCTTTGTGGAGCCGGCGAGCGAGCACCTCTTGCCGATCAGCGAGGTGGTGCCGCTACAGTTATTCTCTTATTTCATGGCGATTGAACATGGCGTGAACGTGGACCGCCCCCGGAATCTTTCAAAGGCGGTCGTCGAGTAGAAGTTGCGCTGATTGCATTCACGCTGCCAATGCCAATGTTCAGTGCACGCCCTTCGATATCAAGTGCGGACCGTATTTCTTGTCTTCGATCTGAATGTGCTTCACCAGCGGGTTCTTGAGGAACTGCACCACTTCAACCGAGAATGTGCTGATGGCGCCGGATTTGTACTTGCGCTGAATCACGATGACCTGCTTTAGATGCTCAAACAATCAACCTGCGAAGTGCGCTTCAATCTCCTCGAGCGTCTTGCCCTTGGTCTCAGGCAGCAGGAAGACGGCGACCAGGAAGTAGACGACCGTGAATGCGCCGAACAAGAAAAACATTGAGGAGTAGCCGAAGCGGCCAACGAAGGGCAGAAAGATTGCAGCGAGGGTCGTTGAGACCATCTGGTTGAGGACGAGCGCAATGCTCATGCCGTTGGAGCGGATGCGCGTCGGCATCAGCTCAGAGAGCGCGAGCCAGACAACCACTCCGGGACCTAAGGCGTAACAGGCAATGAAAAAGTAGATGAAGAAGGCAACGCGCCATCCGTGCGATGCGTCAGGAACCACGCCGACGAGTGCTTTCTGAATTTTGAGCGGCGCGGTTTGAG
>DAHXOQ010000101.1 GCA_027364815.1 Acidobacteriaceae bacterium
GCTTCGTCTTCGTTGGTCCAGAGGGAGGCGTCCTTTTGCCAGAAGCGGGCTAATTTGCCATTCACCTGCCAGTCGGCGGTTGCGGCGTCAAGGGCGGAACGGAGGGCGGCGGGAATAGAAAGTTGAAGTTTCATCACAAAATGATTTTATTTCATTCGAGCAGGGAGTGACTTTAGTCGCTGTGTTAATTTGCGGGTGTGCGTAAGTTGGGAGATACAGGAGGTCAGAAATGACAACAGCGACGATGAGTGGACATGAAGCAAAGACGGTGAGAGAGATTGCGCTTGAAGAGCCGAGTTCGATCCGGGTCTTTGAGGCGTATGGAATTGATTACTGCTGCGGTGGACGGAAGCCGTTGAGTGAGGCTTGCATGGCGCAGAATGTGGATTTGGAAGACGTGATCTCAGCTCTCTATGAAGCGGCGAAGGGGCCTGTGGTTGATTCCGCAGATTGGAATGCGCGGCCGCTCGGGAATTTGGTTGAGCATATTGTGACGACGCACCATGCGTATGTGAAGCGCGAGTTGCCGCGACTGGCGGTGCTGGCGGAGAAAGTGGTGAACCGGCATGGAGATACGCAGGCGCATTTGCCGAAGATCAGAAAGGCACTGGGCGAATTGGATGCGGAGTTGACGAGCCACCTGATGAAGGAAGAGGTGGTGCTCTTCCCATACATTGTGGGGATGGAGAAGGTGGCGAAGGGCGAGGCGGAGAAACCGCGCGCGTGTTTTGCTACGGTCGCGAGCCCGATCGAGATGATGATGGAGGAGCATGACAAGGCTGGGTTGCTGCTGGCCGAGATGCGGAGATTGAGTGGTGATTTTGTGCCGCCGGCTGGAGCCTGCCCGACGTACTGCGGGTTCTACCAGGGATTGAAGGAATTTGAGAAGGATCTGCATCAGCATATTCATCTGGAGAACAATATTTTGTTTCCGAAGGCGATTGAAATGGAAAAACGTTCGTAGATTTAAATTTTGGTCTCCCACCCTTTCCGCAGAAAAGCGGAAAGGGAGGGGCACAGAGCTACATAAGTGAATGCGGTGCGAGCCCCAAATCTCGAAGGTGAGTTTGGGGTATTTTTTCAGAGGTAGTTCAGATTTTGAGTGGTGGCATCTCAGAGCCATAGCGGAGGAGGAGAGTGGCGAGATGACGGGCGGCCCAGTAACGGGGGAGGAAGCGGCGTGGGTTGGAAAGAGTGCGCCAGAGCCATCCGAGCCAGAGAGCATCAACCCAGACGGGGATGTGGACCTGGTCGCCAGTGAGGAAACCGATGGCTGCGCCTACTCCGTGAATGGAAGGCGAGTAAGAGAGGTTTTGCTTAATGTAGTGGCCGAGCGGCTCCTGCACTCCGCCTCCGAGGCCGATGAGGATGTGGCGGGGACGGGTGCGCTCAAGAAGTGCAATAAGCGCGGGGTCCTGCGGTGTGCTGGTGTAGATGGGCGCGATGTAGAGATTTTCATCGGCGAGTTCTATTCCCAGTTGATGGAGCCAGCTTCGATTGCGTTCGGCGCTTTGGCTCGACGGCATGATCCAGCAAGTTGCGCCGGGAGTGCGGAAGTCTGGTTGTTGAAGAAGCGCACGAAGATATTTGAGGCCGGAGAGCTTGTTGATCCGTTTTTTACTGGAGAGGAAGCGCAGGTGAGCAAGGTTCCAAAGCAGGACCATGTAAGCGCTGTCGGTGATGATGAGGTCGGCCGCGAGGAGAGCCTGACGATATGCGGGATTAGTGGAGAGTGCGTTGAGCGCAGGGCCAGCAGGGACAACAACAAGGCCTCCAGTGTTACGGAGGCGATCGATGGCTTCGTCAGCCGATCCGATGAAGAAATTGAGTCCGAGAATCTTCTCAAAGCGCGGTTGGTACATTCCAGAGCCTCAGAATATTCTCACGATTATTTGGAGGCGACGCCGGCGAGCATTTGCTGCTCGATCCACTCGTAGGTTTTCGCCATTCCCTCGCGCAGGCTGATGGACGGCTCCCAGTTGAGGTACTTGCGGATGAGGGTGTTGTCGCTGTTGCGACCGTTGACGCCGCGCGGGGCGGAGAGATTGTAATTGCGCTTGAGTTTGATCTGGGCGATATCCTCAACGAGGTCGACGAGCTGATTGATGGTGACGAGTTCGCTGGTGCCGAGGTTGATGGGCTCAAGAATGTTGCTGTGGAAGATGTCGAGAATGCCCTTGGTGCAATCGTCAATGTACATGAAGCTGCGGGTCTGATGACCGTCGCCCCAGATTTCGATTTCGTGCTTTCCGGTGACCTTGGCTTGAAGAACTTTGCGAATGATTGCGGCCGGCGCTTTTTCACGACCGCCATCCCAGGTGCCGAATGGGCCGTAAACGTTGTGGAAGCGGGCGACGCGAGAATCGAGGCCAAAGTCCTCGCGATAGTGACGGCACATGCGCTCGCTGAAGAGCTTCTCCCAGCCATAGCCATCTTCAGGGAGAGCAGGGTAGGCATCTTCTTCCTTGAGCGGGATGACGTCATAGGAAGTCTGCTTTTCGCCGTTATATACGCAGGCTGAGGAGGAGTAAAAGAAGCGCTTGACTCCGTGCTCGCGAGCCGCAACAAGCATGTGGGTGTTGGTGAGAACGCTCAACATGCAGAGGGCCTTATTGTTTTCGATGAAGCCCATGCCGCCCATGTCGGCGGCGAGCTGGCAGACGGCGTCAGTGCCGGCAGCTGCTTCCATGCAGGCTTCGCGCAGTTGGAGATCGAGTACGCTATTGTCAGCTTTTTTGTTGACCTGGTACCACTCATCGATCGGCTTGACGTCAACGGCGCGAACGCTGGCCGCACCGGCCGCATAGAGCGAGTTGACTAGATGGCCGCCTATGAATCCACCTGCTCCGCAAACGAGAGTGTGTGCGCCTTGAATCTTCATGCGAAATAAGACCTCAGAACTTGAAATTTTTTCTTGCGAGCTGAAGTTCCCCGTTCAAGTTAAAGCAGAAGAGCAAAGCATCGGAAGAAGAAAGGACCTGATGCAAAAAATTCAACAAGATGGTGATCTTTTGACGCTCATTCACAGTATACGAAAATGAGAATCGGTTATCTACGGGCCCAAAGTACTAAATGTGAACGCCAACCACAAAATGGGAAAGTTCGTGATCTGTTATGGGCACGCAAGAGAAGTTTTGACAGGGGCAAGAGGTCAAAGTAGAGAGCCGGAGCGAATGAAAAAATCGCTCCGGCTGAGGTTCGTGAAATTCAACCACTGTGTGCAATCAATACCGATGGAAGTCGTAGGTGACGCCGAGCGTAACTCCGACGGGGTTCAGATTTTTCTGCAAGCCGAAGAGATTGGGCCAGGTCTCGTATGAGTAATCTGCGCGGATCCAGATGTGTTTGGCGGTGAGGACTTCAATTCCTCCACCCATGACTTCAACCATGGAATTTCGAACGAGAGTTTTAGGAACAATGGGTGGCAGTGCGCCGTTGCCGTAACTGATTTTGCCGGACTCAAGCAAGTATTTGCCGTAGGGGCGGTAGCGGCTCCAGTGGAGCAGTTTGTAATTGATGCCGCCACCTATGGTGGATTGACTGAGGTTGTTAATGTTACCGGGGTTATTGCCATATTGCGGATTGAAAAAGATGTCACGCCACTCAGCCTCAATACCCAGCCCGGAGAGATGTGCAGGGAGACTAAAGAAAGTCATGCCGGCGTATACATTGAGACCATCTTTGGTACGGCCTGGGCCGAAATCGGGGGAGAAGCGAGAGTACCCACCGCCTACATAGTAAGGCATGCTGGCAGAATTACCCTGAGCGACTACCTGCGCTAGCGCGGGCATCGCGGTCGAGAGCAATAAGACAGCAAAGATAAGCTTTAAACGCATTAGGCGTCTCCTTGTGGGTTTCGAGACTCCCTCCACTTTCGAGGGAAACCATAGTGGCAGTTTACATGGCGGACAACCGATTGCAAAGCAAAGAATGAGGATAGCCACCGTGCCCAGTTACCAAAGATGTGAGGAAGTAACCAAAGTCAGGAACTCGAAGAGTGCTTCGAGATATTCTTACCAGAAATGCTGAATAAGGCAAGCTGAAAAACGAGTGCCGTACCGAATTTGCTACGTTACTTTGCGGTTTGACGCTTGAAAAAAGGATTTGCATCAACCGGTACAGAGATTTTTTATGTGCAATTTCATACAACAAAATGCACTGAAGCAGTTCAACGAATCGACGAAGTGCGGTCAGGCAGATTGGCAAATCATTACTGATCTAAGCTAATCATTCGTATTTTTTGTCCGACGCGAGTGAACTGGAGCAATGATGCGCAAAAATTCAAGGTCAGTTTGCGGTTGAATGAGAAAGCCAGGCGCAGAGGCGGGTATGGCCAGGATGGCGTGTTCAGAAAGATCGACGGGAGTGAATTGCGACCCATTGGGTACTTGGGTAATGCGAGCCGAGCCTCTGGTTAAGAAAAGGTAGGAGAGAGTGGGGGGTGAGCTTGCTGAAATGTTCAATGAGTTGAGGTGTTGACTGGAGAGAGGTGCAGAGATATTGAAAGATTCGATGGAAAAAAATTCAGAGCTGAGGAGAAGAGTGCGGTCAGCGAGTTTTTGAGGTGGAATTATTCCAGCGTTGGTGGTGGGTTTGAGCGCCTCGAGGGATTTCTCCAAATGGAGAGAACGAGGACGGCCGTAATCAAATAGGCGATAGGTGATGTCGCTGTTCTCTTGCACTTCAAGAAGCACGGAGCCGGGGAGAACGGCGTGGACGGTGCCAGCGTCGACGAGGATGACTTCTCCAGGCGCGATGGAGATGTAATTGAGACAGCTTTCGAGGGTGCCATCAATTGCGCGGCGACGAATTTCATCGCGGGTGATATTGGGCTTCAGACCGACTGCGACCTGCGCATCGGGTTTAGCGTCAAGAACGTACCAGCACTCGGTTTTTCCACGCGGATAGCCCTGAGATTGGGCGAGTGCATCGTCGGGGTGAACCTGTACGCTGAGTTTTTGCTGGGCGAAGAGGAGCTTGATGAGGAGAGGGGAATTTGAGTTGGCGGCACTGTTAGGGGATTCCGTGTTGCGTATGCAAGTAATTTTATGATCGTAGCCGAGCAGTGCGCAGGGTGATAAGTCGACGAGCGCGGCAAGGGTTTGCCCTGTAGCGGGACCGGTCGCGACAACGCAATCATCGCCGGTGAGCCAGACTTCGCCGATTGGATTATCGGAGGCATCGACGGGATACCACGGACGCAGAGTTTCACTGCCCCAAATGCGCGGAACAAAAGTAGGTTCTATGCGGAAGGGCGGCAGGGTGGTGAAAGGGGCTGGAACCGCCATGGGTTCGTCTACGGGTTTCGGATTGGATTGTATGACCAAAATGACTGGCAGATTTCCTTTAATGAAAAGCATACCCGTTTTATGCGGCTAATGGGATGGCCAGTTTTGCTCATAAATTATGATTTTAGTAAATGCGTTGGAGGAGTCTTTGGATCGGCGGGATAAAGAGATACGCAAGTGAAAGATTTTCGCAGCAACATTGCTTCACAATGGTAGAAGGGTTAGGCTATTCAAGGCAGGCGGGTGGGTTGTTCAATTGAATCCTCACTGCCGCAGTTCAATCATTCCGCATTCAAAATCTAGAGGGTGCCTCGCATTATGCATAAAAATGTTTCGATTTGCGTGATTGGTTCCGGCTATGTGGGACTCGTAGCCGCGGTTTGCTTTGCCGAGATGGGCCACCATGTAAACTGCGTCGATAACGACGAGGCGAAGGTAAAGATGCTCCTCGCGGGAGGCGTGCCGATCTATGAGGAGCACCTGGAAGAGATGCTGAAAAAGCATCTTGGCCATGGCGTCCAGTTCACAACTGACCTGAGCGCGGCGGTAAAAGCGAGCGAAGCAGTATTTATTGCAGTGGGTACGCCGCAGGGAGATACGGGTGCGGCCGATCTCTCGTATGTTGAGGCCGTGGTCAGCGAGATTGCTCGGGCCATGAACGGCTATAAAGTTATTGTCGAGAAAAGCACAGTGCCGGTTTATACGAATGAATGGATCCGGCGCGTGATGCACCGTCACGGCGTGGATGCGCAGAGTTTTGATGTGGTTTCGAATCCGGAATTTTTGCGCGAGGGAACGGCAATTGGCGATTTTCTGCACCCGGACCGGATTGTGGTGGGCGCAAATACTGAACGCGCGGCGGAGTTGCTCAGAAGGATTTATGCGCCGCTGACGGATGGTAGTTATTACGCGAAAGCAAGTTCCCTCAAAGGCGATTTAAGTGCGACGAATCCGGCAAAGCTGCTGGTGACTTCGGCGCAGAGCGCAGAGATTATCAAGCATGCATCGAATGCGTTTTTGGCGCTGAAAATTTCATTCATCAACGCGGTGGCGAATTTGGCCGAGAGCGTGGATGCGGATATTGAAGATATTTCGGCGGGGATTGGACTCGATTCGCGCATTGGGCCGAAGTTTTTGCGCGCGGGGATTGGGTATGGCGGGTCGTGCTTCCCGAAGGATGTGGCCGCGTTTCATTGGGTGGCGCAACAGCAGGGTGTGGATTTTCAACTGCTGGACGAAGTGAGAAAGATCAACGAGCGGCAGAAAGATATCTTCTTTAACAAGGTGCGTGCGGCGTTGTGGACACTGCGCGGAAAGAAGCTGGCGGCGCTGGGGCTGGCCTTCAAACGGGATACGGATGATATTCGCGAGTCGCCGGCGATTGACGTGATCCGGAAATTTTTAGATGCGGGTGCATCGGTTTGCGCCTATGACCCGGCAGCGACGGAGCGGGCTCAATCCGTACTTCCGGCGAGCAAGCAGATGAGCTATGCCGAGGGAATTTATGAGGCGGCGAAAGATGCCGATGCGCTGCTGATTCTGACGGATTGGGCTGAGTTTGCTGATTTGGATTTGACCAAGCTGAATCAGGCGCTGAAGTTCCCGATTGTGGTTGACGGGCGGAATTTGTATGCTCCGGAGAAGATGGCCGAGCAGGGATTCACTTATGTAAGCATGGGGCGGCCGGCAAATTACACGACACAACAGGGCAAGCCGCAGAAAATGGTGCTGTCGTAATTTTTTTGAAGTTGGGAGCAGGAATAACTTGAGCAAGCGGATATTGGTGACCGGCGCCGCCGGATTTCTGGGTTCGAATTTGACCGACCGGCTGCTGGCCGAAGGGCACAGCGTGATTGGCGTGGACAACTACTGCACCAGCGCGCATGAGAATATTGCGCACCTGGATGGAAATCCGAAATTTGAATTTCTGAAACACGATATTTGCGTGGAATTTGATCCGGGGCCAGTGGATGCGATCTTCAACATGGCCTCGCCGGCGAGCCCGCCGGAGTATCTGCGGCTGGCGATTGAAACGCTGAAAGTGGGCTCGGTGGGCGTGGAAAATACGCTCAAGATTGCCGAGAAGTATGGGGCGGATTATCTGCATGCTTCGACTTCGGAGTGTTACGGCGATCCGCTGGAGCATCCGCAGAGCGAGAGCTACTGGGGCAATGTGAACCCGGTGGGGCCGCGCTCGGTCTACGACGAGGCGAAGCGATTTTCCGAAGCGGCGGTTGCGGCGTATCACCGGTATCACGGGGTGAATACGCACCTGGTGAGAATTTTTAATACGTATGGGCCGCGGCTGCATCCGAGCGATGGGCGCGTGATTTCAAATTTTCTAATGCAGGCGCTCAAGGGCGAGCCGTTGACAATCTATGGCGATGGAACACAGACGAGAAGTTTTTGTTATGTCGACGATTTGATTGAGGGAATTTTGTTGCTGGCGAAATCGGATGAGCATTTGCCGGTGAATATCGGGAACCCGGGCGAGTTCACGATTCTGGAGTGCGCGGAAGAGGTGCTCAAGATGACTGGGTCAAAGAGTGCGCTGATTTTTGAGGCGCTGCCGCAGGATGATCCGACACGCAGGAAACCGGATATTACGAAGGCACGGCAGACTCTGGGTTGGGAGCCGAAGATTAAATTGCATGAGGGTTTGGAGAGGTGCTTGCCGTACTTTTTGAAGAAGGTGGAAGAGGGGCATTAGATTTTGGAGATTTTCAAATATAGGATGCGGCTAATGGCCGCATCCTATATTTTTTGGTTGGTGAGGTAGACTCGTTGGCATGAAGATTTTCTCTTGGTTGATGCTTCCCTGCTTGGTGTTGGTTTTAATTTGCGTGTCGGGGGTTGCGGTTGCACAGACGACTGCGCCGAATACGCCGGTGTGGACGATGCAGGATTCGGGAGTGACGGCAAGCTTGCGCGGGATTCATTCGGTGGATGGGAAAATTGCGTGGGCAAGTGGAAGTGGCGGAACGGTGCTGAGGACGGTGGATGGTGGTGAGCATTGGATTAAGTGCGAAGTGCCGGATGGAAAGAAGGATGGTGCGAAGCTGGATTTTAGGGGTGTGCAGGCCTGGGATGAGAAGACGGCGATTGTGATGGCGAGTGGGCCGGGAGAGTTGAGCCGGTTGTATAAGACAACTGATGGTTGCAAGACGTGGAAGTTGATTTTCGAGAATCCAGATAAGGATGGGTTTTGGGATGCGATCCGAATTAATAAAAATAGTGATGGATGGTTGCTTGGCGATCCAGTGAATGGGAAGTTCACATTGTTCTACACGCACAAAGATGGGGAACGTTGGACACGAATGAACAATACGGGATTGGATGCGGATGCGAAAAACCAAGGTGCATTTGCAGCCAGTAATTCTTCTCTGATCAATGTTGGGTTTCCTCTTTTTGTCACCGGCGGAAACGCTGGCGCCAAATTGTATGAAATATCTAAAACCGTAATTTGTTTAGATGAATGTAGTGATGATGATGTGATTTCGGCACACAAAAAAGATGTATGGACGCAACAAAATATACCAGTCGGTAATCAGACGGAAGGATCTGGCGCATTTGCAATTGATACAAGAGAGCAACCATCCTCAATTTTGAAAACACAATTAGTTGTAGTCGGCGGCGATTACACCAAGCCCAATGAATCTGCGAGAACTGCGGCTTGGTCTTCTGATGGCGGAAAAACATGGACGGCTTCGGAGAAACTACCACATGGGTATCGGTCGACGGTGCAATGGAGTGAGGCTCTGAAGCTTTGGAT
>DAHXOQ010000102.1 GCA_027364815.1 Acidobacteriaceae bacterium
GGCGTGGATATTGGGCGCGGCGATAGCGATTGCGGATGGACTGGTGTGGGCGGAGCTGGGTGCGGCGTTCCCGGAGGCGGGAGGGTCCTATAGATTTTTGCGGCACATTTATGGCGAGAAGCGGTATGGGAAGTGGCTTTCATTTTTGTATGTCTGGCAGGTGAGTTTTTCAGCGCCACTTTCGATTGCTTCGGGTTGCATTGGACTCTCAGGATTTTTGGCGTGGTTCTGGCCGAGGCTGGATGGGGCTCCGATTGCCGCGTTGCCTGCACTGCACTATACGAATTTGACGGCTGCATTTGTTTGCCTGCTGGTGACGGCAATGCTGTACCGGAAACTTGGATCGGTGACGCGGCTGGCGTGGCTGCTTTTTGCGGGAGTGCTGGCGGCGATTGCCGGGGTGCTGGTTTCGGGGCTTGCTCATGCGTTTACGCATGGGGGGTGGCAGTTCCCTGCTACCGGTGTGACGGCGGGCGTGCCGGGGTTGGCTCATGCGACGTTGTTGGCGACTTACTGTTATTGGGGTTATTACAACATTTGTTTTTTGGGCGCGGAGGTCAAGGAGCCGACGAGGACGATTCCACGGGCGGTGCTGCTTTCTGTGGTTTTTGTTTCGGTGCTTTATGTGGCGATGAATCTGGCGGTGTTGCCGGCGATTACGCATTTGGCGGCGACGAACGGGGTTCCGGCGAGTTCGCTGTTGAGGCTGCAACTGGTGGCGGAGATTGCCCACTCGGCGTTTGGAGAGTGGGCGGGAGTGACGATTGCGGGGCTGATTATCTGGACGGCGTTTGCGAGTATTTTCTCGCTGCTGCTGGGGTACTCGCGGGTACCGTATGCGGCGGCGGTGGATGGGAATTATTTTGAGGCGCTGGGGAAGCTGCATCCGAAACTGCACATTCCGTCGCGTTCGCTGATTGCGCTGGGAATGATTGCGAGCTTCTTTTGCTTTTTCTCACTTTCACAGGTGATAACGCTGCTGGTGGTGACGCGGATTCTGCTGCAGTTTTTTCCGCAGCAGGTTGGTGTGATTCTGCTCAGGTTCACGCAGCCGAATCTGAGCAGGCCGTACAAGATGCCGTTGTTTCCATTGCCTCCGCTGCTGGCGATTGCGGGATTTTTGTTTTTGCTGATTGAGCGGGAAAGGGCGCAGGCGGCACTGCTGGTGACGGCGGTGATTGCGGTCAGTGGAACGCTTTTATTTTTGTGGCGGGCGAAGAGGCAAAAGGAATGGCCGTTTATAAATGATTTCGATTCATAGTTCTTTATTCGGTTAAACTTCTTGCGTGAGGTTGGTCAAATGAAAACGTTCAAGATATTTTTGATATTTCTGGCATTTTGTCTGTTCATTGCACTCTCCGTTACAGGTTACTCGCTGTTACGTAATTGGTCGCTCCCACTGCATTATTTTGCTGGGCCCACAATCAAGCCAAACTCTCAAATAGAGATTATTTTAGACAGGTCTGCTTGCTTTGGCACATGTCCGGATTATCAAGTAATTTTGAACAACGAGTCGATAGAATTCGATGGCAAAGCACACATAGCTGCATTCGGAAAGCACTATGCGAAGATGGATAAAGCGGAATTGCGTAAACTTGCTCAGAAGTTTATTGACCATGAGTTCTACTCTATGAATAATTTATTTCACTCGAATAGAACTGATATGTCTTATAACAGATTAACAATTTCAATTGATGGTAAGAGCAAGACTGTTGTTGACTATCTTGGTGAAGAAGTGTGGATGCCGCACATCGTTAATGAACTCGAAAACGATGTTGACACTTTTGCCCAGACCGACGTTTGGATAAAAGGAGGACCGGAACTTTTCAACCGATTGAAAGAAGAGAACTTTGATTTTCATAGTGATGATGCAGAGCGAATGCTTGAGAACTTCATCAATGAAGGTGACCTGAATGCCACAAAACAGATGTTCGAATCAGGTACAAGCGTTAATGTAATGTTCAATCATGCGAATGACGCTCCATTAATTTTACCGGATAGGAGTGTTTGCGATGTTGCAAGACAACATCCGGATATTTTGCAATACCTCATTCAACGCAAAGTGTGTACGAATTAGCTGTCCATGACAGATGCCGCGTTGCTTGCCGAGAGACTATTTAGAAATATTGAATTGGCAAAGCTGTTGAAGGAAAATGACGCCAATCCAGGGCATCGCTGATTAAAGACAAGATATGCGAGAAGAGCATTGTAACCTTGATGCATTTTGAGCATCTAAGAGAGAGATTCCCCATTACGGAGGCAGCGTATGCTGATTCGACATCCCGAACTGATTCCCTCATCGGAGATTACACCGAAAGAATGTTATTTGAACCGGAGGAGATTTTTGTCTTCGGGGGCGTTTACCGCGGCTGGTCTGGCGCTGGGTGGGGGGATTTTGTCGGCGCGGGAGGCGTTTGCAGGGGAGAAGCTACAGACGGTGAAGAGCCCGCTGACGACTACGGGCGAGGAGCTGACGAGCTACAAGGACATTACGACTTACAACAATTTTTACGAGTTTGGGACGGGGAAAAGCGAGCCGGCGATCTATGCGAAGGATTTGCCGGTGAGGCCGTGGACGCTGCGCGTTGAAGGCAAGGTGAAGAAGCCGCTGACCTTTGATATTGATGCGCTGCTGAAGCTGAGGCCTCTGGAGGATCGCGTATACAGGCACCGGTGTGTAGAGGCTTGGAGCATGGTGGTGCCGTGGATCGGGTACTCGCTCTCTGAGTTCATCAAGCAGTGCGAACCGCTGAGTTCGGCGAAGTATGTGCAGTTTTTGTCGTGGTATGACAAGCGGTACATTCACTGGCCGGGGCAGACGGGGATTCACTGGCCGTACTCTGAAGGACTGAGGATGGATGAGGCGATGCATCCGCTGACGCTGTTTACGTTTGGATTGTATGGCGAGGCGCTGCCGAATCAGAATGGCGCTCCGGTGCGGGTGGTGGTGCCGTGGAAGTATGGATTCAAGTCGGCGAAGTCGATTGTGGCGGTGAAGTTTCTGGATCATCAGCCGGAGACGACGTGGAATGATCTGGCGTCGGATGAGTATGGCTTTTATTCGAATGTGAATCCGAATGTGGATCATCCAAGATGGAGTCAGAAGACGGAGCGGAGGATTGGATTGCCGTTTTATGAGCAGAAGCGGACGACACTGTTTTTGAATGGGTATGCGGACCAGGTGGGAAGTTTGTATGCGGGGATGAATTTGAAGAAGGATTTTTGAAGCACATTCCACAAGTGGAACGCGACTTTTTTCAATCAGCGTGGTTTGAAGAATCAGGAACGCCAAGACAAAAGAACCAATCACTTCATCGAGGAGAACCGTCCATGCGTATTCTCACCCTTCTTCTGCCTGCGAGCTTAATGGTGTTTGCCGGTTGTGGCGGGGGTTCAATGAGTATGACTCCGCCGCCGGCAAAAACTATTGCGGGAATCAGTGTGAATGGTTCGCCGGTGAAGGTCTTCGATCATACGAAGGACAAGCAGCAACAGTACAACATTCCCGATGCGCAGATAACGGCATGGCGCGAATCCGACGGGACTGTGGATCTGATGGTGCCCGGCTTTGAAAATTACCGCATGCGAGGGAGCAATCTTGAGAATCTGACGATCGATCCGCATGAGATTTACAGCAGCGAAACAAGCGGGTACCAAATACCGGAAGCCGACTATGACTACGCTCATTGGTTGATGGGGCCGTACAGTTTGGATGGGAAAACATTTTACTCACTGACGCACAGTGAGTGGTATGCATGCCTGCTGGACAACGCCTGCAACGATGCGACGGCCAATGGCCTGGGCGCCGATTTGAACAGCTGGGTGGCAACGCCTAACCAGATGATTTCAACCAATGGCGGCAAGGACTGGCAACTGAACGGCGTGCACAGCGCGCATACAGTGGCGCCGCTAGGCTACACGTGGACAGGTTCAGTGGCAGAGCAGGATCAGGTTTATCTCCAGGCGTTGAACCACACCGGAGTTTTTCAGCCAAGCCGAGTCATTGGCGAGAATGGCTATTATTACGCGGTGGGTTTTTATATTCACAGGGATTTTTCGCAGTTGAATCCGACAGCGGGTGTGTATGAGGCGCCGGTGGACGGTTATGGATACATTTTGATGCGCACCAACGACATCACCAGCCCCGGAAGCTGGCAGATATGGGAAGGCGGGACGAGCTTTGCAGCGATACGCACAGGCACGGTGCAGACGTTTCAGCCGATGGTCAACGGAGCAGTTGCCAATGCCGCGCCGCCACAGATTATTTATGACAAGATTGCCGAGTGCTACATTCTGATTTTCACAATATATGGCGGCAGTAACCCGGTCTACTATATGACAACGAAGACGCTTGCCGCGCCGAATTGGAGCGCGGCAACAGAGATCATCGGAACAGCAAGCATTGTGACAGACCCGGGCGGACCGGTAACGGGCTTCAACGATTCGAATTATGTTTCTATTCTGGACGACATCTCGACGGGATACAATTTTGAATTCACGGACGGACTACCGCAGTTGTTTTTCAGCACATTCCCAGCGCAGTATGGCGGCGATAATCTGGGGCGCGATGTTTATCGACTACCACTGACGATCAGCTACCAATGACATGGGTTCAGCTGCTTGAATCAACAGTATGGCGAGTACAGATGGAGAGTGAAGAGTGAAGCAGCGTCTATTGATATTGCTGAAGGTGCTGGTGTGGATTGCCTGCCTGTTTCCGGTGAGTTGGCTGACGTATGCGGCGATTACCAATACTCTTGGCCCTGATCCTACGGCGACGATTACGTTTACAACGGGGAAAGAGACGATATGGCTGCTGGCGGTGATGCTGTCGATTTCTCCGGTGCGAAGTTTGAGCGCGCGATTGAGTTGGCTGATCCGGTTTAGAAGATTGCTGGGGTTGTTTGCGTTTTTCTATGGGTCGCTGCATTTGCTGACGTATGTTGCTCTGCAAGCGAATTTTGATGTGAGTACGATGATCGATGATATTACGAAGAGAAGGTTCATCATTGCCGGGCTGGCGGCGTGGTTATTGATGCTGCCGCTTGCTGTGACGTCGACGAATTGGGCGATCAGGAAGATGGGCGGGAAGAAGTGGGCGGCACTGCACAAGCTGGTTTATCTGGCTGCGTTGGCGGGAGTGGTGCACTATTGGTGGGGCGTGAAGCCGGGTGTGCGCACGCCGTTGATGGTGACGGTGGTAGTGATTGTGCTGCTGGCGGCGAGGCCGTTGATGAGTTGGTGGAAGTCGCGGGCGATTGTTTAAATCGGTTGATTAGAGAAGAGAGCTAAAACTTCACGGACGGGAGCGAAGCTGCGTCGATGCTCGGGGGTGGGGCCGAGCGCGCGCAGGTCTGCGAGGTGCGCGGCGGTGCCGTAACCTTTGTGGCGGGCGAGACCGTAGCCGGGGTATTGCTTGTCGAGAGCGATGAGGAGATGGTCTCGATGAACTTTGGCGAGGACGCTGGCAGCGGCGATAGAGAGGGAGCGAGCGTCGCCCTTGATGATGGTTTGCTGCGGGCATGAATGCTGAATGCCGGCGTTGCCGTCGATGAGGAGGAGGTCAGGCACGGGAGTGAGTTGATTGACGGCGAGTTGCATGGCCTCGAGCGATGCCTGACGGATGTTGATGCGGTCGATGGTGGCGACGTCGACGGCGGCGATGGCGAAGGCGAGAGCGAGGGAGCGGATTTGCAGGTCGAGCGAATTGCGCTGAGATTCGGTGAGTTGCTTGGAGTCGTTGAGTTCGGCGAGGTGGCAGTTGAGGGGGAGAATGACGGCAGCGGCGACGACGGGGCCGAAGAGCGGGCCGCGGCCGACTTCGTCAACGCCTGCGATGTGAGAGAAGCCACGTTGAGATGCGGCCAGCTCGAATTCCCATGAACATTTGAAGGTCGCACGGGTGAGCTGCTTCGGCATGGATTCAGTATACGTAGCGGGTGAAATCAAGAGAGAAAACAGTGGAAATGGCCAGGGAAAAACTTTTAAGATGCGGGCGGAGGTCAACCATGCCCAAATTTGTCATTGAAAGGGAGATTCCTGGTGCAGGCAAATTGTCTGCCGAGCAGTTGAAGGGAATCTCGCAGAAGTCGTGCGGAGTCTTGCGGGAGTTGGGTCCACGGATCCAATGGCTGGAGAGTTATGTAACGGACGACAAGATTTACTGTGTCTACATTGCGCCGGATGAAGAGACCGTGCGCAAGCACGCGATGCAGGGAGGTTTCCCCGCCAACCGCATCTCGCAGGTCAGGACGATGATTGATCCGACGACGAGCGAATAGGATGAGATGGTTGAGTCCGTAATGAATTCCCTCAGGGGCTAAAGCCCCTGAGGGTTTTTTGTGGGGGAATTTTCCGTGCGGCCTTATGGCCGTACCTTCCCAGTTCTTGCGCGTGATGCTTAAATGGCGAGAGAAAACGAACCCGGGCCTGAAGGCCGCGTCAGTTAGTTGCATTATTCCGGAGCCTGAAGGCCCCGGCTCCCTCCGTTGTTGTCTAGATGGAATTCAAGCAACAAAAACCCCGACCGGATGAGGGTCGGGGTTTGGTGATGCGGGAAATGTGTTGGACTACTTTTTGGCGTGCTCGCGGTCAACTTCCTTGAGACGGGCTGCCTTGCCGCGGAGACTGCGAATGTAGAAGAGCTTGGCGCGACGGACGCGGTAGCTGCGGATCTTTTCGATGCGGTCGACGACCTTCGAGTTGAAGGGGAAGATGCGCTCGACGCCTTGGCCAAAGCTCATCTTGCGAACGGTGAAGGTGCCCTGAGGGCCGCGGTTAATGGCGATGACGAGGCCTTCAAAGGCCTGGAGGCGTTCTTTGTCGCCTTCCTTGCTCTTTACCTGGACGCGCACTTGGTCGCCAGCGCAAAACTCAGGAAGGTCGGTGCGCTTGAGCTTTTCTGCCAGGCGCTGCATAACGGGATGGATTGACATGGTTTATTCCTGCTTATTGGACTCAGAACTTTTATTTTAACAGAGAAAGTGGGTCTGTGGGGATTGAGGGTGGGTTTTTGCCAACTGCGGTGGGTTCACCTACTTCTTTGGCGCGTAACCGTTATGAATATTCTACTGATTTAAAGCCCTAAACGCCAAATTTAGAGGGTTTAAGTTAGAGATGGAACGAGAGATGCTTTATAGTTTTTGCATGGATGCGAAACGTGATTTTCTGCGCCATACCCTGGCGACCCTGGCCTACCGAGCAACACGCGCGGTGGAGGGGGCGGGGGATGATTTTGGTGATTTTTCCGGCGGAGGAAAGCGGCCAGTGGAGATTCTGGCTCACATGGGCGATCTGTTTGATTGGGCGCTGAGTCTGGCGAATGGCGCGCAGAAGTGGCAGAACTCAGAGCCGCTGCCGTGGCTTGAAGAGAAGCAGAGGTTCTTTGCGGCGCTGGGCGCATTTGATGCCCGACTGGCGTCGGATGAGGTGATTGAGGCTCCTGTGGAACGGTTGTTTCAGGGCCCTGTGGCTGATGCGCTGACGCATGTGGGCCAATTGGCAATGCTGAGAAGGCTAGCGGAAGAGCCGGTGCAGGGTGAGAATTTTTATGTAGCCGAAGTGGTGGTGGGACGCATCGATGAGGATCAGGCGCTGCGCAGGAAGAAAATTTAGAAGTGCGGTAGTTTTATTGATTCGGGGAGAATCACGTGTTGAATAGCTTTCTTATTTTTGAGACAAAAGCAGCGAGTAAGCTTGCATTGTGCGCAAACAGCTAGTTAGCAAGTCAGCGGGTTTGTTGGAAGAAAGTAAATTATTGTCACAGCCATCACTCAACATTCAGAGCTGAAGGATCCAACTTAATCAAAACTCTTAATTGTCTTCAGGATGGCGAGATCTTCTTTGGTGAGGGTGGCGTTTTGCAATAAATCGGGGCGGTTGAGGAAAGTTTTGCGGAGTTGCTGTTGGCGACGCCAACGTCGAATTTGGAGGTGGTCGCCATTGAGGAGTACTTCAGGGACGGAGAGGCCGGCGAATTCGGCGGGGCGTGTGTAGTGCGGGTAATCGAGAAGGCCGCCGGAGCCGTGCTGTGAGCGGGGAATGCCAGCTTCGCCGGTGGAGATGGAGGAGTCGTCTGTGCCGAAGGATTCGAATTCACCGGAGGCCTGGTTGCCGAGTACGCCGGGGATGAGACGGGCGACGCAATCGACGACGATTGCTGCGGCGAGTTCTCCGCCGGAGAGGACGTAGTCGCCGATGGAGAGTTCGAGATCGCAGTAGAGATCGTTGATGCGCTCATCGATGCCTTCATAACGGCCACAGAGGAGGAGGATGCGATTGATGGGAGTGGCGGCGGGGTCGGCCAGGTTGGCGAGTTGACGGGCGAGGGGTTGTGTGAAGGGGCGACCCATAGCGGAGAGGAGAATGACTTTGTCGGAAGACAGGCGCTCGGATTTGGGAGCGATGTTGAGGGATGCGAGGGCGTCGGCTATGGGCTGGGGCTTGAGGACCATGCCCGCGCCACCGCCGAAGGGACGATCGTCGACGGTGCGATGGCGGTCATGAGTGAACAGGCGGAGGTCGTGGATGTGGACGCTGACGCGCTCGGAGAGGATGGCGCGGCGGAGGATGCCGTGGTCGAGGAATCCGGTGAAGAACTCCGGAAAGATGGTGAGGATGTGGAATTGCATCTATCTAGATGATAGCGGGTGCAAAGGACGGGGAACAGGGATCAGAAATCAGAAATCAGGGGTCGGGGACAAACCGGTACTGGGACGTCGAGGATTTTGGGAGAGAAAATTCGACGCGGAAATGACGGTTTTTAATGCGAAATATGGGGAGTGTTTACCACTCAGTTAGCCATCTTGACCACCTGCAATGGGGCCAACGGCACCTTCGGCGCAAAAGCCACAAGTCGAATCAGGGTCAGGAGTTAGTCAGATTTTTTTATACGAGGATGACACAGATATTTAATTGAGATCGACGAGGCCTTCGGGGAGGTTCATTTTGACTTGCCTGGCGGTGAGGTCAATGGATTTGAGGAAGGCTTTGGCGAAGGGGATGAGGATTTCTTCGGATACTTGAGCTGAATCGGGA
>DAHXOQ010000103.1 GCA_027364815.1 Acidobacteriaceae bacterium
CGCCGGCGAAGTCGGCTTCTTCGTCGCGACAATTAAAAACGTAGCCGACACAAAAATCGGCGACACCATTACCGACGATGCCGACCCCGCATCCGAAGCCCTCCCCGGCTTTGAAGAGCTCAAGCCCATGGTCTTCGCCGGCCTTTACACCGTCGATTCTCACGAGCACACCCTCCTGCGCGACGCTCTCGAAAAACTCCGCCTCAATGACGCCAGCTTCTTTTTCGAACCGGAAAGCTCCGTCGCCCTCGGCTTCGGTTTCCGCTGCGGCTTCCTCGGCCTCCTCCACATGGAGATCATTCAGGAGCGCCTCGAACGCGAGTACGAACTCGACCTCATCACAACCGCACCCGGCGTCCGTTACCACATCACGCTCACCGATGGAACCGTCCTCGAAGTCGACAACCCCTCGCGCTGGCCAGATCCCACCAGCATCGATTTCATTAAAGAGCCGGTCATCACCGCCAGCATCCTCACCAACGAGGAGTACGTCGGCGGTATCCTCAAGCTCGTCGAAGAAAAACGCGGCCGCCAGATTAATTTCGAATACGTCACCCCCACCCGCGTCATGCTCACCTACGAACTCCCGCTCAACGAAATCGTTCTCGACTTATACGACCGCCTCAAGTCCGTCTCCCGCGGTTACGCCTCGCTCGATTACCACCTCGCCGGTGAGTGGGTCTCGCCCATGGTCAAGATGGACATCCTCGTCTCCGGCGAACCCGTCGACGCGCTCTCCATCATCATTCACAAGGACCATGCCTATGAACGCGGCCGCGCGCTAGTTTCCAAAATGCGCGAGCTCATCCCGCGCCAGCAATTTGAAGTCGCCATCCAGGCCGCCATCGGCGCCAAAATCGTCGCCCGCGAAACCGTCACCGCACTGCGCAAGAACGTCATCGCCAAATGCTACGGCGGCGATATCAGCCGCAAGCGCAAGCTTCTCGAAAAACAAAAGGAAGGCAAAAAACGCATGAAGCGCATCGGCAAGGTCGACATCCCCCAGGAAGCCTTCCTCGCTGTCCTCCGCATCGGCGAAGAATCCCCAAAATAGTAGTACGCCAGACTCCGTGCCATCCCCGCACCAGCGTGTGCCAACTCGCCGCTTTTATTCCTTTCAACTCCCTGCCACAAACCTTCTCCTTAAATTCCACCTTTTCCATCCAATTTTTCCCTAATTTTCGCCCCAAAAATGCCCATTGGCTTCACTTAAAAGCAGTTACTTTTCACACTAACGTAACAATCACCTGTGGAAAGCTCATACATGTCCATTTATTGACCACAACGCTGTGCACTTCAAGCGTCAACCCCTTACATTTCAAATTACGAACTATGAATCAACAACTTGCAACCGCCTGCAATTATCCATCCGCATTGGCAAGAAGAAGAAGTATCTATAATTGAGAGTTTTCCAAAATGATATCCACAAAATTTTCCACAGAATATCCCTTTTCCTATTACTTTTCTATTGCCTCCCGTCAGCCACCGGTGAGCCTGTTCAATGAACATCCAATTCCGGTCCGCTACTTACCCATAAAAAAAGCGTGGCGCGGAGTATCTCCGCGCCACACCCTCCGTTGTTTTGAAGCTGAGTTACTTCCCTGGTGCCTTCGGCGCCGTATGGGGAGCCGTCGTCGGTGCCGCTTTTACCGCTGGCGCAGCAGGTGCCGGAATGCCTGACTTCACGTTGTAAGCATCGATGATGATCTTGGTGATATCGCTCGATGGATCGGCATAAAGCACTGTTGGCGCGCTGTTTTGCTGGATTGTCGTGTCGATGATGTTTGTGATGCCCTGCTTCTTCGCATAATCCAGCAGTACGTCGTATACCTTGACGCTGAGCGCGCCCATCATCTGCTCCATCTCGTCTTGGATCGATTTCTGCGTGTCTTCAAGCTCACGCTTCAATTGTTTCTGCTTATCTGCTATCACCTTGGCGCGTTTGGCCAGATCCGGTTGGCTCAGCTTGTCCTGATCCGACTTCAATTGCTTCTGCAGGTTCACAACCTCATCGCTGAGTGCCTTCAGTTGCTCGCGCTTCGGCTCATACTTTTTTTGCAGATCGGCAAAGTCGCGCTGTGCTTCGTTTGTCTCGCCTACTGCCGCTTGAAATGCAATGACCGCAATATGGGCCTGCGGTGCTGGGGATTGGGCATGCGCAGCAAGCACAAATGCTGATGCAAAAAGAAGCGTAAATGTAAATCTAAACTTCATGCTGAAACCTCGTCTTCTCTTATCGCTTGAAATCCTGAAAATCCAGGTATTGCCCGTCTATCCTTCTTTGCCCAAAAAATAAAACAGCGTAGAGCGGAGCTGTTCCGCGCTACGCCGTTCTCTTTCTTGCTGCAAATACCTTTTTTGCCACTCTTGCTTGACAAGTCTTACTTGGCCGGTGCTGCCTTCGGTGCTGAATGCGGCGCCGTTGTCGGTGCGGCCGTGCCGCCCGTGCCCGCCGGAGGTGCCGGGATACCGGACTTCACGTTGTACGCATCAATGACTGCCTTCGTGATGTTCGTCGACTCATCCGCATACAGTACTGGTGTCTGCTGGCTGCTCACGTCAATCACAACCGTAAAACCCTGCTTCTTCGCATAGTCGGCCAATACGTCGTAAACCTTCGACGCTAGTGTCCCGTATACATCCTGCATCTCCGTCTGGAAGTCGTTCTGCGCATCTTCGCCTTCGCGCTGAAGCTGCTTCGTCTTGTCGTCAATCGACTTGGCACGGCTCGCCCGCTCCGTGTCGCTGAGCTTGTCGGCTTGAGCCTGGAGCTGCTTCTTCAAGTTGTCGATATCATCGCTGAGTACCTTCAGTTGCTGACGCTTAGGGTCAAACTTCTTCTGCAGGTCGGCGAAATCTCGCTGGCCTTCGTTGGTCTGGGCTACGGCGCCCTGAAATGCAATGACGGCTACCTTCGTCGGCGCCGCGGTTTGGGCATTGGCTGCAAGGGCAAGGCCCGAGGCCATCAATACTGCAAGAGCAAGTGAACGCTTCATTGAGAGAAAAACTCCTTCAGGATTCCTGATTGAATCTCCACCGTGCGGCAGAGGGCGAACCTGCGGTTGCTCCAGACCTCTCTGTACCCTCGTTGGGCCTCGGCTGCTGTTTACCTCGCAGCTGATACAAAAAGACGCAGGCATCGGCAGAAACTACTCAAATTATAGCACCACCCTCACCAAATTCCCCGCTATCACCCCCGGCATGAAATAGTGATTTCTGGCTTTTGGCTACTTATGCAAAACCCCTAGTCGCGCCATGAGAATGAACACAAGTCCCAACAGACTCAACAGGACCCAAAGAATAGAAAAACCATAAAACGGGATCTGAAGCACCCGCCACAGCTTCGGCGGCCAAACATCCACCAGCTTGTCCTTCAATCCCTCGTTGAAGCGCGTCGGCCGATCCTCATCCTCGCCTGCCGGCTTCCACTCCGAGGCCAGAAAAGTTGCGCGTATATTCGTCAGCAGAACTCCAAGCAGAAATATGCGGATGAACACAATGGGCATCAAACCCGTTTGAAGTATAGTGACAAGCGTATCTAGTAGAAAGCACGCAAAGATAATGGCTGCGGCTATCCAGCTCTTCTCCCGAACCCCCATCCCGCCTACCCAGAAGATCAGTCCTGTGAAGATAGCGATAGCGATGTAAAGAATGTTCCCGGTCAGCAGCGAGAACGCAAACGTCACTGCTGCAATCACAAAACAAATCCAGAACCCCTGCTGCCCCAGGTAATCCACATCCCAGGCATTTTCAACTGTCGGCCAAAATATGCTCTTCAGCCAGCCATCCGTGCGCTTTGGCTCATCTGAAAGTCCAAGTGTTTGCATGCCAGAAAGATTTTCATACGCTATCTAACCGCGTCAATATACTCTTCACAATTGCGCACACATCTTAACTGCTTTACTCTTCGAGTTACTCCCAATTGGAAATTACTTTCAGATGAGAAATAATCTGATTCCCTCTTCCATGCATTTTTACAGTATGGTTTACCAGATGATAATCACCCCCATTTTCCCCGCCAAAACCGGCACTCCCCCATCGATCTTCTTCCTGTAAATCCTCAACGCACAAATACCGGCCCCAATAAAAATGCCGCTCGTTTTGAGCGGCATTTTCGCACTTCCTCTTTACATCCCAACTTTAGAACGTCGTTGAAACCGTCAGGCGGAAGGTCTTTCTCGGTTCGTGGAACCAATCAACCGCGCCGAATGCTGCAATCGCGTCGGCGTATGTGTAATCACCCGCGCCACCTGCCGGGAACATGCTGCGTGTAATCAGGCTCGCTCCGCAATTCTTCGGCTTGCCCGGTGCAGCTGGTTCGTTGTTGCAGATCGGGTTTGTGAAGAGCCGCAACGGGTTGTACGCGTAGTACAGACGTACTGGCGCGTTGACCACTGGCATGATAACCGCAATTTCGCCGCCCGTTGACATACGCGGTATAAAATTGGTGCCGCCAACCGTATGAATATTCTCCTGGAATCCTACAGCGTATCCCGGTATCCCGCCCTGGCAAGCTCCGTTATTAAAGACCGGGCAACCATAGAGTGGCGATGTCAGTGTGGCAAAGCCCTCGGGACTCTGCGCCAACTGGTTCTTGTTCAACGAGCCATTCAAGCCAAAATCGTTAAACAACGTCAGCGTCACTGGCCCAGCAATCGGAATTCTGTATTCCGTGTTCATCGTGAAGTTGGTATCGCCGCCCGTCGATACAATGCCGTAAACCGGTACAGGCACCTGGATGCATTGGTTCAACTGCGGATTATTCGGATCTCGCGGCACGCACGTACCATCAGGATTGGTTAGCTGAACATTCACGCGATTCGGAATGAATCCATAGGGAGTCGCGCTGCGAACATCAAAGCCGCGCAAATCCGCTTCGCCGCCTGCGTAGAAGCGGTCGTTGGGTGGTGCCACCGCGCCGCTGATGCCCTGTATGTATCCAAGCTGTGCGCGCACTCCAAGCACGTTGCGGCCATCCGGGCGTATTTGCAGGTAGTGCATCGACCAGAACTGCTCATATGCTATGTGTGGTTCAATGAATCGCACATCACCCCAGAGTCCAGCCACCTGCAACACCGCCGTAATCTCTTTGCCCGAGCGTGGACGCATCGGGTTGTTCACCGTGTTGTAGATGTAACTCAGCGAGATTGAACTTGATTGGATGCCTATCAGTGGATTCGCGCCCTGGATTCCCGATCGGAAGTTGATCGTCTCAAAGTATGTCTGCGATGCCGTACTGAACGCCGTGATATTCGACTTGTTCCAGGAATATGTAAAGCCTACGCGGCGGAAGGATTTCAACGGGTAGCTCATTGAGAACGTCATCCCAACCGCTTCCTGGTTGTAATTCTGCTGCAGATTCTGCTGCGCCGTAGTCAGGTTCAATGATTGCCCAGTCGACGTCTGGTAGCTCTTCTGCTGATCGTAAGATGTCTTGTTGTTGAAAACCTGGAAGCCCAGGTTCAATGGGCGATTGCGCACATATGGCTGCGTAAAGCCGAATTGGAAGGTCCGGTTTACGTTGCCCAGGTTGCCCTGCAAGCTCAGCGTTTCGCCCAATCCCAGAAAGTTGTTCGTCTGGTAGTTCACGCCGATAAACGCGCCGGCTAGTCCGCTCACACCGCCGTTGATGCCGATCGAGTTCTTGCCCTTTTCCTTCACCTTCAGCAGCAGGTCAACTGTGCCAGCTTCGGTATCCTGGTGAGCTTCTGAGTCCTGGTCCACCTTCAGCGGATCGAAATAATCAAGCTGGTTCAAGCGCAGAAGACTGTACTCCCACATCTGCGAGTTGTACACTTGCCCTTCCTGAAGCATCAGTTCACGCCGGATCACCTTGTCGCGCGTTATCGTGTTGCCTTGGAACTCGATGCGTGAAACATAGAACGGCTTGCCCTCATCAATATCGACAACCAGCGAAACCGTCTTCTTCTGCTCGTCGAAGACCGGCTTCGGAATGGCGCCAAAGTTGATGTAACCAAGCTGACCGTAAGCCTTCTTCAGATTTTCAAGTCCCTTGCCGATCAGAGTCGCGTTGAACCAATCCCCATCCTTCACTGCAAAGGTTGAGCGCAGCGCCTTCACGTTCGTAACGGCCTTGTTGCCGGTAAACGTGATCGAACCCAGACGATAGCGATCGCCTTCTTCAATCGGTATCAAAATGTCTACGCGCTTGCCGCGACGTGGCTGGAAGGTCAGGAAGTTCAATCCGCCTTCATCGCGAATCTGCGTCTTCGGCTCTTCGATTGCCGTGTTGTAGTATCCCCTGTCGCGATACGCCTGCCGTACTCGCTCCGAATCCTCTTCCAATTTCGAGGAATCAAATGTCTTGGCAAAAAGATTCTCAAAAACAATCGAGTAGGGAATGCCAATCGGCTTCAAATTCAACATTGAGCGGCGCAGGATCAAGGAGCTGATGTGCTGGTTGCCGGTGAACTTGATATTGCCCACCTTCACCGTCGGACCTTCCTTGATGTTGAAGTTTACCTGTACACTCGCCGGCGGTATCTTCTTCACTTCCGTCTTGATCGTCGCAAACTGGTGCCCGTGCTCGGAGAGTATCTCCTTCAACACCGTCTCGGCTCGCTTGATGCGGGTCGGGTCATACTGACTTTCTACCGTCAGTCCAACCTTCTCCTTTTTGAACCGGTCCAACACATCCGATTGAGAGACCGCGTTGAGACCCTTGTAGTTGATCTCGCGGATATTCGGCTTCTCTTCTACATATATGTTGAGAATAATCCCCTTCGTCGAATCCTCGCGCTCAATGCGCAGGTTCTCAAAGTAACTCGTATTCCACAACGAGTTGAAGTCCCGCTCAATCGAGATTGGATCGTATGTATCGCCCACTCGCGTAAAAAGACGCGCAACAATCGTCTCCTTCGGGATGCGGCGATTGCCAATCACGCGGATCTGCTCAATCGTCTGCCCACCCTGCGCGCGCAGTGAAGCGACCGGCGCAAGAAATAGCAAGAGCATGAGGGCGGCTAGGGTAAAGGTCGTGCCCCGCTTCACACGGCAAATCAGAGCCGAGAGAGAACGTGCACCTGAGGTGTGCTGCTTCATCACCGGGGCGTGACCCGTTGTGGAGCACAAAGATGTATAAGCCAAAAATTGCATCGGTTTCGCGCGAAAAATAAGCACACCCTCACTGCCTCAAAAAAAATCGATTCCTGTACAAGGAAACATAAGGAAAGACTGATTATATTTGACCGCACCCACCAAGCCCAAACCGGTGTGTGGGTAAATTGAACGTCAATTCCCCTGAAAAATCTTCTCCCTGAGCCTGAAACATCTTCTCCCCCTCAATATTACGGGGCCTCGACGTTCCGGACGCGGCTCAGAATTGGGACATTTCCAGTCTAACGGACGCGGGTGGGTCTGTGTTTGTTAGCACGTACGAATTCCTTCAGCAACTTACCTCGACGCGACTGCTACCCGAACTCGAGCTCTCAATCTACTCCGAGAATCTTTCTCCTATTCAAATAAAATATTGAAGTCTGTTGGGTATATTCTCCGGCCATCTGGCAATTTATCTGTGATTAACGATTCAGGCTCTGCGCTTCTCCCTCCTCTCCCACTCAAAAAAGCTCCTCTGGACAATTTTCTTTCGCTCAAATAAAAAAAATGAGGAATAGTCGAACTTTGCTCGAAGCCCGACTACCCTCTCTAGTTGTCCATGCCCTTCGGCCAGCTGCCTTGGAGGCTGTTTTAAAGACGCGGCAAAGTAACAAAGAATGTAAATTATTTTACGCAAATCGATGATAAATCTGTAATTATGACTACTAAATGACATGTGCCACCTGGCTCTGTCAGGCAAGTTGCAAACCACTGGCGTATGGTTGCTCTCATCGTCTTCAGCAAAATCATTTGCCGAGCGTCAAATTAGCTGTCAACTCAACGTTTGCATCGATCTTTTGGGTGAGTGCACAGGTACTGCGGCATGGACTTCTAGTGAGCGGAGTTTTTTTTACATGAAACAGACTCTCCCCATGGTTTTAGTTCGTCTCATCATCGGCGCAGTCTTCGTCACCGAAGGATTACTGAAACTACTCTGGCCAGAACTCGGCGGAGCGCGTTTTGAGCTTCTCGGCATTCCCATGGCAACCCAGGTCGCAAACTTTGTCGGCATCATCGAGGTCGGCGCAGGTGCCTCCATAGCTCTTAATTTCTTCGCCGGCGACGCTGCAATCCTTCTCCTCTGCGTCATCATCCCAGCCATCTTCATGACCAAGATTCCCATCCTCCTCGGCTCCCGCTTCCTCTGGTGGAATCCACCTGTGCTCGCTCATTACGGCTTTCTCAGTTTCATGCACGAGTCACGCACCGACCTTCTCGCACTCTTCGGCCTCGTCGCCATCCTCCTCGACTCAGGCGTCAAATGGCGCTCGCGGCGATGGAACGAGTAGGCACCTGCAAAAGTTTTTACCTGCGGCTCATCTCTGCCCCTCAAAAAAATTCTTCCCGTCTTTTTGCTCTTCGCAGTGATACCTTACTGCTCAGATTTGAGGCCTGACAAAAATGAATCGTCGCAAATTTCTCACCAACTCTCTCGCAGCAGCCGGCAGCGCAATCATCCCTCCTGCTGCGTTAGCCTCAACAACCTTCCCACCCGAATCTCTCCCTCAATCTTCCCCGCCTCAGATTGAAGCCGCTCGCTTCCCCAACGATTTTCTCTGGGGCATGGCCACAGCCTCCTATCAAGTCGAAGGCGCATGGAACCTCGACGGTAAAGACGAATCCATCTGGGACCGTTACGCGCACGGCGTCGGGCACATCAAAGGCGGCGACACCGGCGACACAGCTTGCGATCACTACCACCTCTTCAAGCAGGACATCGCGCTCCTCAAACGCCTCAATCAGAAAAGTTATCGCTTCTCCATCTCCTGGCCACGCATCCAGCCCACAGGAACCGGCGCGCCCAACCAAAAAGGGCTCGACCACTACAAGCGCGTCATGGACTCCGTTCTTGAAGCCGGCATCCGTCCTTTCTGCACTCTCTATC
>DAHXOQ010000104.1 GCA_027364815.1 Acidobacteriaceae bacterium
GACGCAATACTCTCATTTTTTATTCGCTGGGAAATTTTTTGTCAAACCAATCGCGCGGCTATGTTGACGACTTGATGCCGGACAAAGAAGGCGACCCGCGCGACTCGATGATTGCGCTGTTTTCTGTCGTCAAGAAGGATTATGGTCCAGCGGGAACGCGCGTGGAGCTTGCTGACGTGGGTATCATTCCCGTCTGGGGTGAAAACAACCGCAACGAAATTGCCGCAGGAAAAACAAAGATTCCGGTGATCCATCCAATCGTGATTGATAGAGAGATGGCCAAAATTCAGGCGCGTTTGGATGAACTCACCAGGCTGACTCTCGCGCCGCAGGCGCAAACTCGCGAGCTCACCCCCGAAGAGAAAAAGGAATTCATCGCTCTCTCTGATCAGCTCAAGCTCCTCGACGACCGTCGCCGCATCCTCCTGGTCCGCACGGGCGACGAGTTTGTTGCCGACCCACCGCCTCTGCCAGCGCGCTAATCGGATATGGAATGGCTCAGGTACCGATTGGGCGATCAATTTGGAGAATGCGTTTTGAATTCCCTGAAGCGGCTTTGATGCGCTCGTTTTCCGGGACCTTTGCATTCTCAATGATGTGAGCGGCGAGCCCGGCTTTTTCAAAAGGATAGTCGATGTGGGTGCGGTCCATAACTTCGATGCGCCGGTCCCCAAAATCAGGGAGAACGCCGAGACCCGTCTTCGCAATTTCAGGACTGATGTTGGGGTAGGTTTCCTCATAGTACTCAACAAAATCAGGGAGCATGAAATGCTCGTCGAGCGCGATTTTGCCGAGAGGTTTTTGTGGGGACGCGTCGGAATTGTGAGGCGCAATTGCAAAGGCTGAGGCTGCGTTGGCTCCGGCAGCTAGGGTTGCGGTTTTTAGAAAATCCCTTCGTTGCATGGACTGTTTCTCCTGAGAACGTGGAAAATGACAGTATTGTTGGCAACGAATGAGTTCGATTGCGGAAAGTTTACATCATACATATCAAAATCAAGAGAAGAAACACCCATCAACTCATAGAACTCCTGGCCATCCAACTGAGAATCTATGGCGTGATAATGCTCCTCCGGGCGGTAATAGCTAATTGGCGTTGGGGACCGATTGGTCAAAAGAGGACTGTCTCACTACGATGCTCCGGGGTATTCTCCAACCAATTGGAGTGTGAAATGACACGGATACTTAGATTTGGACAATTACCACTGCTTGCTTTGGTTGCACTACTCTTCACCACTGGATGCCACAAGGATCCAGGCTTGGTTGCTGCGGATAACAGTCAACCGGGCGCTCAGGATCAGAACTCGGATCCGGCTGCGGCGAATCTTGCACCGGTTTCCTCAAACGCCGGCAATCAAGCGCCTCTGGCATACAGCGCACAGGCGCCAGAGAATTCCAGCTCTGAGCAAAACAATCAGGCACCCGTGGAGAACGGTTCTTATTCCCAAGGATCGGGGCAGGATTCTTATAACCCGAGTTATAACCAGCAGCCGGAATACAGCGCTAATCAACCTCCACCGGAGTTGCCGGAATACGAACAGCCGCCAACTCCCGGCGATGGCTATCTGTGGACGCCCGGGTACTGGGCCTGGGGTGGAAACGGCTATTACTGGGTGCCCGGCGCGTGGGTGGAAGCTCCATACGAAGGCGCTCTCTGGACTCCGGGCTACTGGGGTTTCTGGAATAATTCCTACGGTTATTACCCTGGATATTGGGGTCAGTACGTTGGCTACTATGGCGGCATCAACTACGGTTTTGGCTATGTCGGCTACGGCTACCAGGGCGGCTATTGGGGTGGCGGCCACTTCAACTACAACCGTTCCTTCAATAATATGAACGGGTCAAATGCGCAATACATCTACAACCATCCCATGAACAATTATCAGCGCGGCGGATCCCGCGTGAGTTACAACGGTGGATCAGGTGGAATCCATGTGCAGGCGCGGCCTGCGGAATTGGCGGCTCTGCGTCAACAGCACACGGCTCCTATGAGGGCTCAGATACAGAATGCGCAGGCTGCCAGTACGAACCACTCACAATTCGCAAGTGTCAATCATGGCCGGCCAGGCAGTTTTGTTGCCGCCAGGCCGCTTGCGGCAGATCGCAACGTGAGTGCGCCGGCAGCTTTGCGGGCAACCAACCGGGCTGTAGCGCAACAACAACAGGCGAGCCAGCAACAACGTCAGTTGGGTCAACAACAGCAACAAGCGGCTCAGCAGCAACAACAGCAACATCAAGCAGTTCAGCAGCAACAACAGCAGCATCAAGCGGCTCAGCAGCAACAACAACGCCAAACGCCGCAACAGCAACAACATCAGGCGCCGCAACAGCACAACACGGAGCCACCGAAATAGTAATTTTTGCAATGAATGCCTGCAGAATTCTGCGGGCATTCATACAAATGTGGGTTGGAACGATTCGGAGAAGAGTCTGAACTTGTGAAGTGCGCTTGCCCAGATTCAGTGTTCCCGAATATACTCCCCGCAATAGCCTACGGTAAAGGTTTCCTATATTCCGTATCGTTTCCTTTCTACATTTCAGACTTTCGGTTGCAACCGGCAAGTTTTTGATTATCTTTGATGCACAAAAAAAGAATCACATCTCACCACCCGTGAAATTCGACAATCTTCTTAAAGTCTTGGTGCTGGGCAGGAAGCGTCAACTATGCATCTGATCCAGCACCAAGACTTTGAAAACAGCTCGAAAAATTTAGTTGGTGTAGCTCAGTTCAGACCGGTATTTCTCTTCAACTTGCGGACGGCGAATAATTGTCAGTCCTTCAGACCCAAGAAGGAAAGTTGTCCCTGTCTCCTCGCATGTAAGCGTGGCACTCACCTGTCTCGCTGTATAGAGCAAGGTGGGGTCGATTGGGTTTGAAGTGTCGACAACTTGATAGTCTCGCGCGTTGTGCTGAATATCCAATGGCTCTGCGCTGGCCAGCAGAAATGCGGAACGGCCTAGCGATTCAATTTGGCTGCCATTTTGGAAAGCATTTAACCTCTTGAGTGATGGCGCCTTGGGCTTGCGCAAATCAAGCACAGCCATACCGTCGCCGTTATAAAAGCGAACCAGATAAGTAGAATGGCTGATCGGTCCTAGAAACTCGTAGGGCGCAGGAACGGCAAGAGTCATTGTCGCCACTTGCTTCACATGAGCCGGATCGGTAACGTTCAACACAAGAAGATTCTCTCCCTGGTTCTGCTCAATGTAGAGGTAGCTGGAGCCATCACCGCCATCGGAGTAGAGTGCGAAGGCGTTACCGCGCTGCTGTGTATCTTTTGGCATGCTGGCCGGTGTAACAACTACAACATCCTTCGAACGTGAAGCAATTTGCGCGACTGACAAATTTACTGAAAACAAGAATCCAATGATTGCAGTTGCCAGAATCCCGTATAAATTTCCTGATTTGTTGTTCATTTCGTATTCCTCCAAGCATCATTGTTTGCCTGGATTACTGCCGCGTCCAATGAGTAGTAATTATGGCCAATGATTTGTTGTTATGAGTCATATGTGAAGCGTAGGACAAGAACTTTGTTTACCGGAAAACAAATGGTTCCTGTTTCAAACACACGCTCACATGGGATTTTCACTGGGCGCTCGCTACCATATGTCCGCGTGTTATCGCAGCACATTGACTATGAGTGTTTTCATTTCAGCGCAATGGAAATTTATTCACGTCTCGCCGTTCCATCTTGATGGTGCCTGGAACCGTAGTCGATGGTAAAGGTCATGACGATACTGTTGCTGCTGGTTCCGAAGAGGTTGCCCACACGGCTTCTAGCCATATTGTGCACGTATGCGGTATCCAATTTGCAGCGGTTGAATTTGAACGAGAATCCGGCTGTCGGCGAGGTCTCATCCTGACCGGCTCTGAGTGCAAGGTGCTTGTCGAGGAGGGTCTGTTCAAAGCCCAGGTTGGGGTGGAAGACGACTGAGTGTGTTGCAGTAAGATCGTTGCGGCGTTCAAGTCGCGTGAGCCCCGTATCGACAAGTGCGCCCTTCCATGGCGCGAGTGAAGCGCCCAGCCTGAACTCTGTAGTGCGCGAGTTTCCTTCCTTCATGCCGGCAACGTCAGTGCGGCGCTCAAGGTCGCTGTTGAGCAGACCACGAAAGCCAAAAAGCATCGTTTTACACGGTTGCCAGGTGGCTCCAATGCCTGCTGATGGACGCCAAAAGGTCTCATAGCGGACAGTTTGTTGAGGATTCGATTCAACATTTGCATCGAATCGGGAGGTCTCGTGAGAGAGCAGGATTCCGACTGAAAAGTCTTTTCCCAACGGCATGGCAATTTTTGAGAAGAGCGCCTGATCGGAACCGCTGCCGGCCAGCGCCACCGGATTCGGCCCCAATCCCTGTGACTTGGCACTGTAGCGCACGTTGTTGCTCGCCTCGTACATGACGATGGCATAGATCGCAATGTGATGCGAAAGAGATGGCGAGGTCATGCCGAGGGCCGTAAATTGAAAATTGTTTCCATCGGTATAGCCGGTATCACCGTAATCGACAACCACCGTATCGTTGTCCTTCCACACCAGGGAATAGTTTCCCCATGTGGCGCCGTCACCGCCGAAGCCGATTGACCGAACCCCTTTCTTGATTTGACCGGAGGCGAACTCCCGCATCGAAAGCTCCGGTGACTGGGCACGCGTGAGATGCGGAAAAATAAAAAAAACGCTTATGACGGAAAAGATTGCCAACACTGAGAGCCAATTTCCTCTCAGAACTCTGGCGCGTGACCACAGTCGTCGTTCACCGTTGACGGTTGTGGGCAGGAATGCACAGTGCAACTTCAGCGTTTGAATGATCGTTTCTCCCATCGTCCGAGTTGCCGGAAGAACAACGCGGCTCCAATCGCAAGTGCTGCCAGTATCACGGCTGCTGGTAAGTGGGCCAGCTGCGGCAATGTCACTGGGCCGAGATCGTACCAAGTCAGGATGGTATTGCTGAAAAAGCCATACAACGCGGCGTAGACGATCGCGCCAACAAACATTCCTGCAACCCCGATCATTGCATCGATCTTGCCTTCAGCAGCAGCGGCGATTCCCGTGCCGGGGCAATAGCCCAGCACCACCATTCCGACGCCGAATATCAGTCCGCCGGCGGTTACCGCAGCCAGTTGCGCCGGCTTCACATGCAGTGTTGCAAGACCAAAAGCCCGTAGCGTGTAAACGCCTACTCCACCCACGACAATGGCTGTGAGCATGGTTTTCATCACGGTGAAGTCCCGCAACAAAAACTGCCCGACAATGACCGGATATTTTGTTACGCGACCTTTTTGCAGGAGTACGCCGAAGATGAGTCCGGTAATGAGGCCGAGCACGAGTTTGCTCATTGGATTAATCACGAGCGCCTTCCCTTCCGAAGAGCAGAAACGCGGTAAGAATTCCAGAGACGAAGACTGAAGCAAAAAACAGCCATCCTGAAAGTGCCAGTTGAAGTGAGCCGCTGATTCCATGGCCACTGGTGCATCCCCCAGCCAATCGTGCTCCAAAGATCAAAACTACACCGCCAGCAAATGCGGCCAGATACCGCTTTGTGCGCGATGGGCCAAAGCGCGCTCTCCAGGGGTATTCTACTGGCTCCGCAGGCTTGTCACCAGACAGGCGCGAGCTGACGAAGGCGCCCAGCGCCAATCCCGCCACTAGCATCCACTCCCAGTCCACAGCCGGAGTGAACTTCGCAAAGTATGCGTTGGTTGAAACGTAATCGGGCGCTACTGTTTCGGCCATCATGCCAACTGTTCTTACAATTGAAGTCGATACGCCAATTGGATTGTCAGCACTGAAAAATGCAAACCATGAAAGTATTCCGATGAACGCTCCAACGGCATACGGTGACCAGCTTTTCATTCTTAAAAATCGCATTCGTGCTCCACTTTTCAATCCAGGGTTTTATCTATCAAATTATTCAAGGAATATGAATACGCGTCCAGACAGAAATACTCATGGCCCATTTGCGCTTCTTATCTATGGCTGTTGGCTTGTGTTATTTTGTCTTGCGTGTTCTATGCAAACCGGAGCGCCCCATGAGAAACCTGCGAAATTCAGAGGCCAGCCCTTGAGGCTCGGGCCCGGATTTGTAAGCAATCAGGAATTTGCGTTGAATATCTAAGCCTTCGATCTCGACAATTTTGAAATTGTTATTGAGCCTTAAATCCTTGGTGAGAGCCCAGCGTGAGACGAATCCGATTCCGAGACCGGCTTCAACGGCTGATTTGATGGCTTCAGTTGAATCCAGTTCCATCACGATTTGTAGCGCGCTCCTTTTGACATTTTGGCGCTCAAGCGCCATTTCAATCACATGCCTTGTGCCTGAACCTCGCTCCCGCATCAGCAAGGGGGTGTTGGCCAATTCAGCACAGGAGATGAGATTACGCTCAGCCAATTCGTGCGCGGTGGAAGCTATCAAAACCAGTTCATCTTCAAGAAACGGCTCTGTCTTTACGTCGCGGCTTCGCGCCGGTCCCTCGATGAATCCCAGGGCTATTTTCTGCTGCTCCACTGCATCAACAATATGTTCTGTGTTGCCGCTGATCAACGTCGGGTGTACACGTGGATACTCGCGCTTGAACTCATTGAGCACGCGTGGCAAAACATACTGTGCGATTGTGGTGGACGCGCCCAGGGCCAGTTCTCCGGTGTGCTCTCCGCTGGCGCCGGCAATCTCCCGTTCAGCCTGGCTGAGAAGTGCGCTCGCCTGTCGCGAGAACTCCAGAAGAATCCTTCCAACCTCGGTCAATGCGATGTGTTGTCCGGTCCGATCAAAAAGTTGAACACCGAGATCTTCCTCCAGCGCCTTTATTTGAAGGCTCACCGCAGGTTGCGTTAGGTACAGCTCTTCCGCCGCCTTCCTGAAGCTGCGTTGTTCAGCAACCGCGCGGAAGACCACTAGACGAAAGTTTTCGAGAGTTGCCATTGGATGGTTGAGCCTGTCCACAATGTGTTTTTAGTGCTGGCCCACAGCTAGTTAACTTAACATGCTGCGGGTCTCAATGTCATTGCGGGCGCAGCGTAATAAATCGGATGACGCTTCCGTGGATTGGCCAGTCGCAGGAGTAAAAAAATTATCGAGGCGTTTATCTAATCTAAAAACTAGTCAACGCGGACAAGGATGCAGGTGATGTTGTCGTTGCCGCCGGCTTTGTTGGCGGCTTTGACTAACTGCGTGCAAAGCTCTTCAAGTGGGAGGTTGGATTTGAGGTGGGCTTCGATCTGCGCGTCCGTGAGCTCGCGGGTGAGACCGTCAGAACAGAGAAGGAAGAGATCGCCGGCTTCTGCTTCTATCTCGAAGACGTCGGGTGTGACCTGGCATTGCGTACCGAGTGCGCGGGTGATGACGTTCCTCAGGGGTGAACGCAAGGCTTCGGTTTTGGTCATGCGGCCACTGCGGACCTGCTCTTCGACGAGGGAGTGGTCGAGGGTGACCTGGCGAAGACGATCCTTGCGCAGCATGTAACAGCGGCTGTCGCCCACGTTGAGCACACGAACACGGCGCTCTTCGGCGACAAGCGCGACGAGGGTGGTTCCCATACCGCAAAGTTTGTAGTTTTTCTGTGCGCGCTCGTAGATGGCGTGATTGGCCTGGCTCAGTGCCTTGCAGGAATCATCAAGGGTCGGAGTGTGCGGTTCGCCATTGCTGAGCAGCCGCATCATCTCGTCTATTGCCAGTGAACTTGCAATCTCCCCCGCTGCTGCGCCGCCCATTCCATCGCAAACCAGGTAGACGCCATGCTCGATGGAGTAACCAAATGCATCCTCGTTGGAGGGACGTTTGCGCCCGCGGTCCGTGGCCGCTGCGGCTGTAAATTGGACGGTTGCCGTCGACAATTGACTCTCCGAGGAGGGGGTGAGAAATATCAGCTCAACTCAACTAGTTTACACGGACTTCACAGTAATGAAACGGGTATGTAACAGGATTGCGGCTGATTCAGGGCAGAAATCTCCTGCCCGGCGCGCAGCAAGCGCAGAGTTCAGGGTTGGTTGGCGCTGGTATTGAGGGTAGGAGGAGCATCGAGATCCCAAACATCGATGGAGCCGGCGTGGAGCACAGCGATGCGCTTTCCTGAGGCTGAGAGGGCCACGTTGCCGCCGGCATCCAGAATCGGGCTCGCCGTGGCTGTCAGGACCACATGGCCGGTTACCGAGTCATAGACGCTGACCCGCTGCGCTTTGATGTCTTCAGGATCGAACGGTGAACTGGCGCTGATTGAATGGTTGACGGCGAGGCTTTCCCTGGCCACACGCAGGCCGCTCCTTGCGCGCACCAGGTGTGGCCAGATGGTGCCGCTTGGCGCGCTCAGCTCCCAAAGATGCTTGCCTTCTGTGGTCAGCGCAATCAGCCTGGAGGTACCCATCTCCGTGCAGACTGTGGCCATCAACTCATCGTCGGCGACAAACTCCAGAGTAGGCAGACACGCAGATTGAACAGTGCCGATGCGCTTGATTCCCCCGCTGAAATAGTAGAGATTGAGCGACCAATCCAACCCACGCTCGCGCAGTGATTCCAAATAGCCCGAAGAGTTGATGGGCAACTGGACGGCCGAGTGCACGCGGCTTACCAACAGTACTTTGCCACTGGCGCGCTCAAGGATGCGCACGACCATCTCCTCTGCTTCTTCCGCATGTGATTCTTCAGCAGATTGCGGGGATGGCGTTTGCTGCGTATCGTTCTCCTCTGCCTGACCACCGCCGGAGTTGAAGCTCAGCTTGTCCTTCGTGTTGGCTTCCGGACCATCACGCGTCTTGAGCTGTGAACTTGAGCCTGAAGTAGAGGAAGCTGAACTGGCTCCATTGCCGCTGCTATTTTGCGTCACTACCGGCTCGCGGGAGTTGGTGACAAGAAATTTGCCCAGTGGGTCAACACTGATGCTGGCCAGCGTACCGGGAAAACGCAGCACTGGTTTGAGTTTGAGCGTTAGAT
>DAHXOQ010000105.1 GCA_027364815.1 Acidobacteriaceae bacterium
TCCCGCTCAAGCCGCAACCAGCGCTCGCCGGGACGCACCGTGAGCACTGTCTCGCCCAACTCCACCGTCGCCTGACGGTTGCCATTCAATCCATGCGCCGCTGTGTAACTGCGCAGGAGCGAAGCAAGCGAAACCCAAAGCTCAACGTAAACCTGCTCTGCATCAATCGTTGCCAAATGCGTCCTGTTCCCGAGCGGCTAGTCTTAAGTGCGTAGGCCCTGATCCCTGACATCTGATTCCTGTACTACCGGTCGATCTCTCCCAGCACAATATCAATCGACCCAATCACAGCAACTGCATCGGCAATCATCCTTCCCGCGCACATCGTATTCAGCGCCTGCAGTGTCGCAAACGATGGATACCTCATATGCACGCGATACGGTTTTGCCGTTCCATCGCTAACCACGTAGTAACCCGTCTGTCCGTGTCCCGCTTCAATGTCCTGGTAAACTTCACCGGCAGGAACCGCAAACCCCTCAGTCACAATCTTGAAGTGATGAATCAACGCTTCCATCTGCGTCTTCATCTTTTCGCGCTCCGGCAGCACAATCTTCGGCGCATCGGCCGTGTATGAAGCGCCCTCGGGCATTCCATCCAGAGCCTGGCGGATAATCTTGATGCTCTCGTACATTTCAATCAGACGAACTTCATACCGCGCCCAGCAATCGCAGTCGTTCGAGGTCGGCACCTTGAATTGAAACTTCTCGTAGCCCGAGTAGGGAATATCGCGCCTGACAGCGAAATCCACACCTGACGCGCGCAACGGCGGTCCGGTCACTCCGAGAGCAACTGCATTAGCAGCGGACAAATACCCCACACCCTTCAAACGATTCCTGAATATCGGATTTCCCGTCAGCAGATTCTCGTACTCCTGAATGCTCTCCGGAAGCCGCGTAATGAACTGATCGACGCGCTCAAAAAAATCAATCGGCGGTTCCATCGAGACGCCGCCAATGCGAATGTAGCTGGTCATCATGCGCTGGCCTGCAACGGCTTCAAAGAGGCGCAGAATATCTTCGCGCTCGCGGAATGTATAAAGAAAAATCGTCAGCGCGACAATATCCATCGCATGCGTGCCGAGCCAGATCAAGTGCGAGTTCAGCCGGCTCAGCTCCGCCAGAATCACGCGCAGATACTGCCCCTTCGCCGGAATCTCCAGCCCCAGCAGCTTCTCAACCGCGAGCGAGTAGCAGAGATTATTCGAGAGTGGATCAAGATAGTTCACGCGATCAGTCAGCGGAACCACCTGGTGATAAAACTTTGCCTCGCAGGTTTTCTCAATGCCGGTGTGCAGGTATCCCAAATCCGGGTACAACCGCACAATAATCTCGCCGTCAAGCTCCACAACCACGCGCAGAACGCCGTGTGTTGCCGGGTGTTGCGGGCCCATATTCACAATCATGTGCTGGTCATGAGCGCCTTCCGCAATGGGAGCTTCCAGAATGTGTCTTGTCGTCATTATCTGTAGCCCTCCACCGGGTAATCCTTGCGCAGCGGGTGGCCCTCAAACTCCTCGGGCATCATGATGCGAACCATATTTGGATGATCATTAAATTGGATTCCGAAAAGATCAAAGACCTCGAGTTCATAGAAGTTTGCAGAAGGCCATACGGGAACAATCGAATCAATCCGCGCATCGGCCTCAGCCACAAAGGCGCGCAGACGAATGTGCTCTTTATATTGATGCGAGAGAATGTGGTAACTCAGTTGAAAGCGCGGCTCAGAAGGGAACCAGTCCACCGCCGTCATATCTTCAAAAAAGTTGTACCCGGCAGCCTGAACTGTGCGGGCCGCGGCGCGAATCCGGCTCGCTTCAACGGTTACCGTCAGCTCATTGCGGTCATACTTCGCGTCCACAAACCACTCCGGCTTCCATTCATCACTCGCCGTCGTGAGCGCTTTCACGGCAGGATGCTCCGCAAGCCCGTTCACAACCGCCGCCTTATCCAGCAATGCTTCCTTCATTTCTTCCGGACTCCACTCCTGCTCAAAATCCACTGCTAATGTGCATTTCTTCGGATCTTACGTGCCAATCCCAACTCACAATTGTGGCCACGAACACAGTTGAATCAACCCAAACGTTTGCCTGATTACGGGCTATAGATCCGCCCTGTCCTTCGACCAATCCAGAACACCCTTGCGAATGATGTAGAAAAGACCCCCGCCCCCAAATCCGAGGTAAACTATCATCTCCCAGAAGCCAAAAAACTGTGAGCCCGTCAGCGCCGGAAGCTTTTTGTAAATCACAGCCCAGGGCATCATGAATACAACTTCAACGTCGAAGAGGATGAAGAGCATGGCTACCAAATAGAAGCGCACACTGAAGCGGCCGCGGGCATCACCCTGCGGCTCCATGCCACATTCATATGTCTCTTGTTTGGTCTTGGAGAAGCGCTTGCGGCCGATGAACCAGGAGGCGATCACCATGAACGCACCCATTCCAAAGGCAACCAGAATATCCAGCATGAGCGGCAAATATTGCCAGTGATAGGGGGTCGTCATCTGAATGCTCCTCTGATTCTGTACAATCTGGTGTTCAACGCCCAAGCTCTGGGCGCTTTCTACCGGGCTGCGTTTTGAACGACCGAGGAAGTGCCATTCATGAGCAACAGACCGCTGAACTCAGCTTAGGTTCCGATACGCTCTCCAGTCAAGGAAAGGAAAAAAAAACAGTTGGATATTTCCCGCTCAATCAGATATTTCCGGCGATTTATCTTGGCCTAGCCTGTTAACCTCCTATTCACCCATTTCAAATTTCATCAAGGTGGAAAAATATGATCTTCCCCACTCTATGCAGGACAGAAACTCTCCGTAAATTGATGACTAAAGTTATGCCGCTTCTGCTTCTTCTTTTAACCGTCAATGCATTGAGTGCGCATGCCCAGCAAAGCGAGAACGAAAAAGCTGTCTGGAAGCTCGAGCACAACTACTGGGAATATGTGCAAGCCGCAGATCTTGAAAATTACAGAAGACTCTGGCATGAGAACTTTGTCGGTTGGCCCTCCATGAGCTCGCAACCTGCGCACAAAGACCATATCACTGACTGGATTTCAGCGCAGACTGTAAAAGGCAACCACATGCAGTGGTTTTCGCTTGAGCCAGCCGCCAGTCAGGCGACTGAAAATCTCGTTGTCACTCATTATTGGATAACAGCGCGCTGGGCCGACATGGCCGGCAAAGGCGAACCGGAAACCTCACGCATCACCCACACCTGGATTAAAACCCCCGCTGGCTGGCAAATCATCAGCGGCATGTCCTCTCCAGTTCCTGCAAATTAACCCTGCTCGTTTCGGGCTATCATGAATACGCATGAAAGCCCCGCGCAAACCCCTAAAGCCAAAGCGGAAAGCACCCCCGCACGCCTTCGTCCTTGAAGCTCTCGCGTCGTTGGAACCCGAGGTCCGGCCCATGTTTTCAGGCTTCGCCGTCTACCTCGGAAACAAGATCGTTTTCATGCTGCGGGATAACGTCAAATCTCCCCAAGACAACGGAGTCTGGCTGGTCCTATCAGAAACCGTTGACCCCGCCGATAAACGCCTGAAGATAGACTTTCCATCACTCCGGAAAATTAAATTGCTGGGCGGTGTAATCGCCCACTGGCTCCTCATCCCCAGCGACTGCCCAACCTTTGAAGAGGAAGCACTCCATGCCTGCGATCTGATTTTGCAGCACGATTCGCGCATCGGCCGCGTTCCTAAATCCCGTCGTTAAACTCACTTTATTGCTTAAAGAGTACCTTCGCCCAGCCGATAATGCGATAAATGACGCGGTTCCGTTTCAGAAACGAACACTCTGTCCAGTTCCCAAACAGGGATTAGTACCCCTGTACTCTCGCAGAAAAACTCCAATGCGCTGATGATTAAGGTGAGGATGAATTCATGCATGCGAACCCTATCATTGCTGCATCCTACCGCGCTACTCTGCACACTACTGCTTTGAGTCCAGCGGTACCACTCCCCGCAACGAACGCAACCCATCGCGCCGTTCGCCACAACATCTCTCCGCAGGCCGGCCACGCGCTTGAGATCCTCGGCCATGCAATCGAGTACCTCGCTGACGAGTACGTTCATGAGCGCGGCTTCCTCAATGCCGACGACGAGCGCATGGAGACGGTTCAGCTTCTCGTGAAGCTCAATCGCCAGGTCTATTCCGAGTGTCCCGTGATTCCTTCCATCGGCGATCGTTGCCTTTCTATTCTGCACCGCGTCTTCCACCACAACCAGCCGCACTCAACCCTGGCATAATTGCTTTCTCCAACTCGCCGACGCTATAAGTTTTGCGCTCCTGATAATCTATTTGTGTGAGCAAAACGGCAAATCTCTCGCGCAATTTCTTTTTTACGCTCTGCAGCTTATTGTTTTTATTGATCTATTCACTAATCACATACTCAATTAATGCTCAGGAAGTATCCAAAACACAAAGCTCCTCCATTAAGCCCACCCTCGTCTTTCCTGCTTTTGACCCCGCCAAACCCATGCGCATCGTCGCCTATGGAGACATGCGCTTTGCCGACCCAGTCATCACCACAGGAACCAACCCCCGTGTGCGCAAGTGGCTAGCCGGGCGAATAGCTGAAGAGAAGCCGCAGCTTCTCCTGTTGACCGGAGACATGCCTTTCATCGGCTCGGACAGCAATGATTGGTATGTTTTTCAATCCGAGACGGCACCCTGGCGCGCAGCCAACATTCTCACCTTCCCCACTCCCGGCAATCACGAGATGCGCAACAATCCTGTGCTGGGCAACAAAAACTACCTCGACAATTTCCCGGCCATCAAGCGTCATCGCTTCTACTCTGCGCTCGTCGGTAATGTTGAAGTCATCTCGCTGGATATGAACTTGCCTACCGGTCGCAGCAGTGATCAGGCCCACTGGTTTACTGACCAACTCGAGCATGTCCCCCCCCAGGTTGACTTTCTCTTCATCCTCTACCACTTGCCGTGGATGGCCGATCAGCAATCGCAAGTCTTTGCCGATCTGCCCTCCAAAGGCTGCATCCAGTTGCGCGAGATGCTTGAAGCCCGCTTGCCCAAGATTCACGCTCAGGTGGTAGTCTTCAACGGGCACATCCACAATTACGAACGCTTTGAGCAGAAGGGTGTGGAGTACGTCATCACCGGCGGAGGAGGGGCTGAACCCTACCCGATCCTCTTCCGTGGCGACGCTGACCTCTATAAGGACACTGCTTTCCCCGTCTATCACTACCTCACTCTCGACATAGCCAACGGCCAACTCACCGCAACCATGTGGAAAGTTCAGGATCCGGATGCAGCCACACTTAGTGTTGTTGCCATGGACCACTTCATGCTGAAGGCCCCTGCAAAGAAGCACGTCATACGCAAGGCTGACTCGCATGGAGTGCATTGAATCAGAGATGCTTACTGCGCAAAGACCAACAGTGAGAAAATAATCATCCACATCGCGCACATCGAAAGCCAGAACCACGCCGTCGCATCCACTGCAATCTGACGCAGTTCTATCCGCTTCAATCGCGGCAATACAATGACACCCGCCATAATCGCCAATATTCCCAGAAGCAGATGCAGCATCTGAAATCCAGTCAATATATAAAATGTATTTCCGGCTGGCGTCACGTGACGGAAAAAGCTGACCCCATGCGCCACCAACTGCCGCCACGCCTCCAACTGACCAGCCAGAAAAATCATCCCCAAGAGCAGTGTTGCGCCAAGCCACGGCAGCGAATGTTTGAGCGCCGGTTTGCCCAACCCCAGCCACTCATCCATCACGTCAATCTCCTTGAAAATCTTCCGCCGCGCAACTTCTACCGTCAACACGCTCAGAACTATCACCGCCGTATTCAAATAAAGAATCGGCGGCAACTCTATCGGGTACCACTCAGGCACAAACTGTTGCCCGAACCGATCCCAATGATGTGCAGTATGTCTGACATAAAAGAATGCGCAAAGAAAAAGCAAAGCCATAAAATCGCCGGCAATCGCAGAAAGCAGCGCCAGGCGAATGATCTTCAGATTTGACCGTGGTCCACTGCGCCTCTCCTCCCATTCATCTCCTCCCTCATCGCGCCCACCCGTTGGCGGCAGCTCGACCGGAGGCATCGCGCCACCACCTGAATGAAGCCTCTCGCGAAGCTCTTCTTGCGTCTCACTGGTCGAGTTTGGGGTATGCACAGGCATAGGATTCAGCTTAGCAGTAGTTTAATCGCTTAAATATATACTTGAATTATCGCCTACAAATCACTGAATCCACAAAGTATTTGTGTACGCGTCGGTCAACTGAAAGCTCCGGATGAAAAGTTGCAGCCATCACCTTGCCCTCGCGCCCCAGCACCGGATCATTGCCGCGTTTGGCAAGCCCCTCAACCCCGCTTCCCAGCTCAATCAACCTCGGCGCACGAATAAAAACCATCTCCAGTGGCCCGCCTGGCAGCTCAGTTTCAGCCGTCAAAATCGCCGAATCAATCTGCCTTCCATACGCATTGCGCTCGGCCACGGCATCGAGCGCTCCCACACTCTCCTGCCCGGGATTTCTAACCGCACGTGAAAGTAGAATCGCCCCCGCGCATGTCCCAAAAACCGGCGAACTGGAACAAAATTCCTTCAACTGAGCAAAAAAATCATTCTTCTCCAGGAATCTCAGAATCGTTGTCGATTCGCCACCGGGCAATATCAACCCATCAATCCCCGCAAGTTGTTGCGGCAGACGAATCTCCACCGGCTCGGCGTCAGCCTCGCGCAATGCCTCTGCGTGGGCCGCATAATCCCCCTGTATCGCCAGCACGCCCACCCGAGGCAAATGAACTGCGCTCAAACCTTCCTCCAAATTGAATAATGCATGTGCGAGCGACTAGCGACCGTCTGCCAGCTATCCCAGATATTGCTTTTGAGACCTGCGATTCGACGAAGCTACTGCGAGCGAATAGCGAGCGATTGCCTGGACGGCCAGTCCTACCAGCCGCGGGTCTGAAGTTGGTCCTTCTCTTCAATCGCCGCCGCAGCCAGGCCCTTCATCGTACCCGTAACCTGCTCACTGACTTCAGCCAGAATCTTCGCATCGTTAAAGTGTGTCGTCGCCAGAACAATCGCCTTGGCGCGGCTGATCGCTTCTGCACGCTCCTTGGGATCATTCTCCACATCAAGCGGTGTCGCGCGTTCCTTCATGAAGATCCCCGAGCCAACAAAAACAGCCTCAGCGCCCAGTTGCATCATCAAAGCCGCATCGGCCGGCGTTGCAATACCACCTGCGGAGAAATTCGGCACTGGCAGCTTGCCTGTCTGCGCAACCATCCGGACCAGCTCAAAAGGAGCCTGATGATTCTTCGCCGCCGCGTAAAGTTCCTGCTCGCTGAGCACGGTCAACGCACGCATCTCTTGCGTAATCTGGCGCATGTGCTGCACTGCATGAACCACGTCGCCGGTTCCAGCCTCGCCCTTGGTTCTGATCTCGCCGCGCCCTCGGCAATCCTGCGCAATGCCTCGCCCAGATTCCTCGCACCACAAACAAATGGTGTCGTGAACGCATGCTTGTCAATATGGTGTGCCTCGTCAGCCGGAGTCAGAACTTCGCTCTCGTCAATGAAGTCAACGCCCAACTCCTGCAAAATCTGCGCCTCAACAAAATGCCCAATGCGCGCCTTCGCCATCACAGGTATTGAAACCGCCTTGATAATCTCTTTAATCAGGCTCGGTTTGGCCATGCGGGCCACTCCGCCCTCGGCGCGAATCATCGCCGGCACCCGCTCCAACGCCATCACGGAAGTCGCGCCCGACTCTTCCGCAATGCGCGCCTGTTCCACATTCATCACGTCCATGATCACGCCGCCCTTGAGCATCTCGGCTAGGCCAATCTTCAGGCGTAGTGTGGTGGAGGCCGGCGTATTCTTACCATTCGATTGAGACATCTTTAAACCATCCTTTTCGGCTCAGGACCAGGTGGGGAGATATGCCTATGCAATCACAACCAGTCCAGGTAATAGTTTAACAGTGAACTCATTCTCTGCGCGAACCGGTCTCTCACTCAGACTGATTTGAGCAGTATGGAACGACTTTTCCTCAACTGCGGCTTTTGAATCTCCTCACACGCATCCGCATTTCAACATCAACTTCCACTAGAATCAACTCAGTCATGGCTTCCGAATTCACCCACCTCCATTTGCACACCGAGTACTCCCTCCTCGACGGCGCTTGCGACGTCAAGAAGCTCATTGACCGCGTCGCCTCGCTCGGCCAAAAATCCGTCGCCATGACCGACCACGGAAACATCTACGGCGCAGTCCACTTTTTCGACGCCGCCAAAGCCAAGGGCATCAAGCCCATCCTCGGCTGCGAGCTCTACATCTGCCAGGCTGAAGATCATCGCGCTGAATCACCGAACGACAAGTACAACCACCTACTCGTCCTCGCAGAAAACGAAGAAGGCTACCGCAATCTGATTCGCCTCACCAGCGAAGCCTCGCTCCACGGTTTCTATCGCAAGCCGCGCGTCAGCAAAAAATTCCTCGCTGAAAATTCCAAAGGTCTCATCGGATTCTCCGGCTGCCTCTCCGGCGAACTCTGCGAGCGGCTGCTGGAAGGGAATTACAAAGGGGCCAGGGAATCCGCCGGCCAATATCAGGAAATCTTCGGTCGCGGCAATTTCTTCCTCGAGATTCAGGACCAGGGTCTCCTCGAAGAAAAGAAAATCCATACCGATCTCTTCCGGCTCGAGCAAGAACTCGACATTCCCCTCGTCATCACCAATGATTCGCATTACCTCTGCGGTGACGATTCCCACGCCCACGACGTGATGCGCTGCGGGCAGACCGGTTCAAAACTCCACGACGCCAAGCGCTTCAAATTCGATGGTGACCAATTCTTCGTCAAGAGCGCCGACGAGATGGCGCAACTTTTTCCTGATAATCCTGAAATCCTTTCGCGCACCATGGCCATCGCTGAG
>DAHXOQ010000106.1 GCA_027364815.1 Acidobacteriaceae bacterium
GTCCGTATTCCTCTGAAGGGTCAATCACCGATAGCCGTGAGCTGGCAAAAAATCTCGGCATTCGCTTTGAACTGATTGGGATCTCAGAACTCTATGAAGATTTTGCATCTGCTTTGACTCCGGTATTTGCCACTGAAGGGGCCGGCGCAGTGACAGGATTGACGGCAGAGAATCTGCAACCTCGCATTCGCGGAACGCTTCTGATGGCACTTTCGAACAGGCTTTCAGCGTTGGTGCTCTCGACGGGAAACAAATCCGAGATGGCTGTTGGCTACTGCACACTTTATGGAGACATGGTGGGTGCGCTCGCCGTGATAGGCGACTTGCTCAAGACGCGTGTCTACTCAGTTTGCAGTTGGCTCAATCGCAACAAAATTTTGATTCCGGTTTCAATCCTCACCAAAGCTCCGTCGGCTGAGTTGCGCCCCGATCAGAAGGACACCGACTCGCTGCCACCCTACGAGACACTCGATGTAATAGTTGAGGCTTACGTAGAGCGGTATGAAACCCCCGAAGAGATTACCACTGCTTATGGCTTCCCACTCCCGCTTGTCCAAAAGGTAGTCCGATTGATTGAAAGCTCCGAGTACAAGCGACAGCAGGCAGCACCAGTGCTCAAAATTACACCAAAATCATTCGGAATGGGCCGCCGTTTTCCCATTGCGGTCAAGGTCGAGGTGTAATCTAGAGATGTGGCAACTGAAGGGCTCCCAAGCTCGCAAAGCCCGCGCAATCGCACTCACAATTTTTGTAAACGCGCTCATGCCCCCAGCAAGCGGGCAGCGCACAAGGAGAAACGCTTGATTCGTCTGTCCAACACCATTGCCAGTGCAATAATGCTGGCCGCCTTTGCATTGCCTCTCGCCGCACAACAGGATGTTCCAGCCGCACCTCCGCAGGAGCCTGCAGCGCCTCAGTCCAATGCAGCGCCAGTCTTCCCCAAGCCTGATCCAGCCAATTTCACTGCCACTTCTCCGACCAAGGAAACAGTTGACGCCTTCTTCACAGCTAACTGGGGTTTTGACGATAGCCGCATCTGGCAGGTCGAAGCCATCTTCAAGACCAAAATTGAAGGAATCAGCAAGGTCATTGTCTATGTTGGCGACAAGAGTGGCAAATCGAAGCCGCAAGCGATGCCGTTCTTTGTTCTTCCCGATGGCAAGCATATGATCATCGGCGATCAGCTGATTAATTTTGGCGCACAGCCCTTTGCAGGTCCACGTGAAGAGGCCAAGCTCCGCGCCGACGGCCCATTCCGTGGTGCAGAGTCAAAGGATTTTGAGATTGTAGAGTTTGCAGATTTCCAATGCCCACATTGCAAACTGGCGCAGGATACGATGGATAAGCTCGTCAAGGATTATCCGAAGGCGCGCATCGTCTATCAAAACTACCCCCTCACAAAGATTCATGCCTCTTCTTATACCGCAGCGGCCTACGGAGTTTGCGTAGCCAAGCTCGGCGGCAACAAGGCGTTCTTCACTTATGCTGCCGCAGTCTTTGAAGGTCAGGATGGACTCAGCTCACCGGATGGCGCAACACTGACCCTGAACAGCTCCGTGAGCAAGGCCGGTCTAGATCCTGCCAAGGTTGAGGCTTGCTCAAAGCTGCCTGCAACCAAGGCCACTGTGGATGCATCGGTCAAGCTGGCTGAAGATCTCGAGATCAGCGAGACTCCGACGCTGCTTATCAATGGCCGCGCAGTTCCAGCAACAGCGCCATACGATGTGCTCAAGCAGATCATTGATTACCAGGCAAAGCTTGATGGTGTTGCGGCAAAGTAACAGAGCATACAGATAAAGCTGAACAAACAACAAACTAAGATGGCCTTCACTTTCATTTGCAATACTCTTCGCAGAGTTGCTAATGTCACTGAAGGCCATCCGTATTTCTAGCGATTAGGCAGGAGAGAGAATGCGCGGTTACTTACGCTACGCGTTAATTCATGCAATCTTGTGTGCGCTAATTTTGTTTTGCGCATCACCCCGCTTTGATGCGCAATCCATATCACCTGCTCAACTTCCACCCTATGCGCCTGATGCAAAGCTAGAAGCGATCCTTACTCCAATTGTCGAGAAGGCAATCGCAGAAGGGAACATCCCAGGCGCGGTGCTTGTCGTGGGTCATAACGGCAGCATCGTCTATCGAAAGGCGCTGGGAAAACGCTCGCTAGTCCCCACCGAAGAGCTAATGACTGAAGACACGATCTTCGATCTTGCCTCACTGACCAAATGTTTTGCAACAACACTTTCAGTAATGAAGCTGGTCGAAGAAGGCAAGCTGCGGCTCAACGATCCCGTCTCCAATTATCTGCCGGAGTTCAAGCAGAATGGCAAAGGCGAAGTCACAATTCGCCAACTGATGACGCATTACTCCGGTCTGCCGCCCGATCTTGATCTCAAAGAGCATTGGCAGGGACGAACTGCGGCTTACGAGATGGCCATGCAGGAGACGCTGACAAATCCTCCCGGCACGCGATTCGTCTATAGCGACATCAATTTTGAAACGCTCGGATTCGTTGTTGAAAAAATCACCGGGCAAACGCTTGCAGAATTTGCTGTAGAAAATATTTACACGCCACTTGGTATGAAAGAAACACGTTTTCAGCCGCCAGCAGAATGGATTCCGCGCATTGCACCGACAGAGTTTGATGAGAGTGGCAAGATGCTTCGCGGTACAGTTCACGATCCCACAGCGCGACGTATGGGCGGCATCGCAGGACACGCCGGGCTCTTCTCTTCAGCGAACGACTTGATATTGCTGGCCGAAGATCTGCTCGGCAACTCAAAGATTCTATCTGGAATTTCCATTGAGAAAATGACCACTCCTCAACAGCCTGCGACTGCGTCTACACTGCGCGGACTGGGCTGGGATATTGATTCAGCCTTCTCCACCAATCGCGGCGAGTTGCTGCCGGTTGGCTCATACGGCCACACGGGGTTCACCGGGACATCGCTCTGGATTGATCCAGTCACGCGCACCTACATTATTTTGCTCACCAACGCCGTCCATCCGCATGGCGGAAAATCGACGGTTGCACTGCGCACAAAAATTGCGAATGCCGTTGCCGCCTCATTGCAGTTGAACCCGAGTGAAACAGAACGCATTCGCCTCGCCTCTATTACTGGCTACAACGAATCGATGGCAGCAACGCGCCGCATCACCACGCGCAATGGCCAGGTGAAGTTCGGAATTGACGTACTCACAGAAGAAAAATTCAAGAGCCTTCACCCCGATGCTGCTCATCCAGTCCGCGTGGGATTGATTGCCAATCAAACGGCTCTTGATTCTGATGGCCACCGCACGATTGATTTACTTACGCATGCGACTGGCGTGAGGCTTGTTGCCATCTTCAGCCCCGAGCATGGAATCAACGGCGCGATCGACACGACTGCCATCGGCAATTCCACTGATGCAATCAGCGGCGTGCCTGTTTACAGCGTATACGGCGACACAGATGCAACACGCAGGCCCGCACCGCAGGTCATCGCTGACCTCGACGTAATTCTCTACGACATTCAGGATGCAGGTGTGCGCTTCTACACTTACGAGACCACGCTCGGTTATTTTCTTGAAGCAGCGGCAAAGGCAGGCAAGGAGATAGTTGTTCTCGACCGCCCGAATCCACTCAACGGCGCTTACGTTCAAGGTCCGATCTCTGATCCTGGCCGCACATCATTTGTGAACTACTGGCAGATTCCTGTGCGCCATGGAATGACAATCGGCGAACTGGCAAGGCTGTTCAATGCTGAGAAAAATATCAACGCCAGGCTTACCGTCGTGCCGATGCGTGGGTGGCAGCGTGGCGACTGGCTTGATTCAACGGGAGCAGAGTGGGTGACCCCTTCGCCGAATCTACGCAATCTAACTGAAACCATTCTCTATCCCGGTCTTGGAATGATTGAGGGAACCAATCTCTCCGTCGGTCGTGGAACAGACACGCCTTTTGAAGTTGTGGGTGCGCCGTGGATTGAGCCTCACAGACTGGCTGATGCACTTAATGCGAGGCTGATTTCAGGCGTGCGATTCATTCCAACAACCTTCACCCCGAAGAGTTCCAACTACGCGAATCAACTCTGCGGTGGAGTCAGCGTTCTGCTCACCGATCGCGAGGCTCTTGACGCGCCGGAGATGGGCGCAGAGATTGCTTCAACACTTCACGTGCTCTATCCAGATAATTACCAGCTCACCGCGCTCGACCGCCTGATGCTCAACAAAGCCAGTTTTGACAGTCTAAATGCTGGCAACGACCCACGGAGAATTGCTGAAGATTGGCAGGATGAAATAGACAAGTTCATGAAGATGCGCGCGAAGTATTTGTTGTATTAAGCAGATTCTCGATAATGTATCTCAAAAGAATCGGGCCCTTAGGATAGGTTTCTCAGGGCCCGATTCTTTGACTATGGAACTACTCTGCAACAGCCATCTTTTTCAGCGACTCGTTGAATGGCGCTTCCAATGTGCCACGCTCGGTAAAGATTGCGGTGAGATACCTGGCCGGAGTCACGTCGAAGGCCGGGTTGCAGATTCCCACCCCATGCGGTGTGAGCTGCTTGCCGCCGTGATGCGTCACCTCGACTGGCGACCGCTCTTCAATCGGAATCGCAGCGCCATCTGGAGGCTTCATGTCGATCGTCGAGCACGGCGCCGCAACATAGAAGGGAATTCCATGCTCACGCGCGAGGATCGCAACGTTGTAAGTTCCAATCTTGTTGGCAAAGTCACCGTTAGCGGCAATGCGATCTGCGCCCACAACAACAGCCTGAATCTTGCCGGCACGCATCAGGCTCGCAGCCATGTTGTCGCAGATAACTGTGGTATCAATGCCATCGTGCATCAACTCCCAGGCGGTGAGACGCGCGCCTTGCAGAAACGGCCGCGTCTCGTCGGCATAAACCTTGATGCGCTTGCCCTGCTCGACTGCCGAGCGAATCACGCCGAGCGCAGTTCCATATCCGCACGTAGCGAGTGCTCCGGCATTGCAGTGAGTCAGCACGCCACCTTCATCGGGCATGCGCTCACCACCGAATGCGCCCATTGTTTTGCAGGCGGCAATGTCTTCGTTGTACATGGCGTGGGCTTCGGTGAGGATACGTTCTTTTACCGAGCTCATGGGCGTCTTCGTTGCGAGCAACTCTGCGAAGAGACGCTTCATACGATCAATAGCCCAAAATAAATTCACCGCCGTGGGCCGTGTTCCCGCAAGCCGCGCGCAGATGGCTTCAAACTCAGGCGCAAACTCTTCGATGGTTTTGGCTTTCGAATCCTTGGCGCCGAGGGCAACACCGTAGGCAGCTGAAACGCCAATCGCCGGCGCACCGCGCACGACCATCGTGACGATGACCTCTGCTACTTCTTCGTAGTTGGTGGCGAGTACATAGCTCTCCTCAAGAGGGAGCTTTGTCTGATCAATAAAGTTGACGCCCTTAGGCGTCCATTCAAGTGTGAGAATCATGCTTCTCTAGTTTAAATCAACAGCGCACGAAGCGAGGGAACAGGGAACAGGGAAGCGAAAAGCTTTTAATAAGCGCATCAATCTACAGCCTACAGCGAATTTTGCTGAAGCGATTTTGTTCCCTGTTCCCTGCCTCTACTGCACTACAGGCAAACTGATGAAGCTTTCAGCATTGGGCGCGTGATAGATCCGCTCTGTTGCCTTCTGATAATCACCAGGCTTTGCGTTGAAGATATTCGGCACAAACGACTGTGGATTACGGTCATAAAGCGGGAAGAGCGAGGACTGTATCTGCACCATGAGCCGATGGCCAGGCAGCAGCACATGGTTCACCGTCGGCAGAGCGAATTTGTACAAGAGAGGCTTATCCGGTGTGATTGCCTCAGGATGATCAAAGCTCGTACGATAGCGTCCGCGGAAAATATCGAGCGAAATGGAAAGCTGATAGCCACCCAACTCAGGTTGCTCTGGCACCGTATCAGGGAAGACGTCGATCAACTTTACGACCCAGTCTGCATCCGAACCACTGGTTGATGCAACAAGGTTCGCGATGGGCGCGCCGCTCAGCTTCAGTGGTACAGTCAGAGGCTCGCTGACATAAGTGAGTACATCGGGACGGTCGTCGACAAAGCGTTGATCCTCAACAAGCCAGTTTCCCCATCCATCGCCATCCGAAGCAACAATGGGCCGCGGGCGATAGGGAACAGGCTTCGCAGGATCAGAGACGTACTCGTCGAATGGAGACTTCTCGCTCGCACTCTTCTCAAAGGAGAGCCTGCCACCCGCTGTTAAGTAGAGCGGCTTTGATTTATGCGGGCAATTTTCTTCGCAGCTCGGCGGCCAGCTCTTGTATCGCTCCCACTTATTTTCGCCGGTGTTGTAGATGAGCACAGGTGGTGTGTCGGCCTTGGGCGCGCCTTCAACCAGGTATTGATTGAAGAAGGGAAGCAGCACATCGCGACGGTACTGCAGCGTTGTATCGCCCTCCCATTTAAAAACACCGAGCGTATAACCCAGACGATTCACCTGGCTGTGACGCCACGGTCCCATCACGAGAAAATTCTTGTCGTTGTTTGTATCCTTGGGTTCAACCGCAGTGTAAGCGTGAATTGCTCCCCACATATCCTCCTGGTCCCACAAGCCCTGCTCCCATAGTGTCGGCACAGTGAGAGGTTTTTGCGCAATGAGCTTGTCCAGCGCCTGACCCTGCCAGAATGCATCGTAGGCCTGATGATCGGCCAGCTTGCGTGCGAAGCCAAGATCCTGCACGCCGCCGTACCGCGCATACTCGCCGGCTGAGCCAAATCGCAACCAGCTTGTGTACTGATCGTGGCTCTCCTGTGGAATCGCGTCGCCCCTTCCGCGATGCGTCTCTTGCCCGGCTACAAAGTCAATGCTGCCTTGACGAAAAGCGCCGTAGTGGAACCAATCGTCGCCCATCCAGCCATCCACCATCGGGCTCTCAGGCGCAGCTACCTTCAGAGCCGGGTGCGGATTCAAGAGCGCCATCACCACGGTGAATCCTTCATAGGAGGAACCAATCATTCCTACACGGCCATTTGATTCCTTAACGTTCTTCACAAGCCAGTCAATTGTGTCGTAGGCATCTGTCGTATCATCAATGCCCGTCGTGTTTAACGGCCCAATCGGGGGCGGCGTAATCAGGTATGCGCCCTCCGAGCCATATTTTCCGCGCTCGTCCTGATAGACGCGAATGTAACCAGCGCCCACAAAAACATCGTCACTCTGTGGCAGTGCGTCGAGCATGCGGGGAGACTCGGCACGAGACGCGCGCCCAGCAGCGTTGTAGGGTGTGCGGGTGAGCACAATCGGCGCGTTCTTGGCGCCCTTTGGAATCACGATGACCGTGTACAGCTTGACTCCATCGCGCATGGGAATCATCTCAACGCGCTTTTCGTAGTCATAGTTTGTGCGTGGCGCAGTGAAGTGGTCGGGAATATCGTTCTCCACTGTTGTTTGCTGCGCGTGCATTGAGGATGAAATACCGAAGACGGTTGCAAGGGTAAACAACCCAATTAAACTCTGCTTGTTGAATCTCATCTGCATCAGCTGCTCCTGAAAGATAGATACACAACCTTCAGCACTCTCGAACAGTGCTGTCGCCTGATTCATGGACTGTGTTATCAGTTGAATTCTTTTGAAAATGACCCCGCCGTTGATTTTACTGACGCACTCTGTGGATAAGCAAAAAATCCCGCGGTCAAGGATGAATATGGCAGGCTCAGAAGAATGTGTGCCAAAATCCTGTATTACCACAATGCAAACTGCATCTTGATACTTTCTTCATCGTCGAGCAGATAGAATTAAAAGAGTTATGGCACGCAGAACGATTGAACAATACGAGATTTTGCGCAAACTGGGAACGGGTGGCAGCGGAGTGGTGTATCTGGCCAACGACACGCTACTGCAACGCCCGGTTGTGCTCAAGATTTTGCGCACCGGACTGTTGACGATGGAGCAGATGCGAACCACAGTTTTGCGTGAGGCGCGCCTGGCATCGGCGATTGAGCATCCGAATGTTTGCGCAATTTACGAGGTTGGCGAGACAGGCGACGAAGCATACATCGTCATGCAATACATTCCAGGCCGCTCGCTTGATACGATCATTGCGAATGGGCCGGCGTCACTTCCGCTCATTCTCTCCGTTGGCATTCAGATAGCCGATGGATTGCAGGCGGCGCACAGTTTAGGCATCTTCCATCGCGATCTCAAGCCACAGAACGTGATGCTGACCGACGGCGGACTTGTGAAGCTTCTCGACTTTGGCCTCGCGCGCCGTCTGCGTCCTGAGGATTCGACTTTTGATCCAGCCAAGCCAGCGCTTGCTGAGAACGCGACCGTCGCTGCAACGTATACTGCGCGTGGCGGCACTATCCGTTACATGGCGCCGGAGCAATTTGTCACTGGACACTCCAGTGCGCAATCAGATATTTGGGCTCTCGGCATCATCCTCTATGAACTAGTCAGCGGCCGTCACCCATTCGCGCGGCCTGATGCAGAAGATTTTCAGGCGATTCGTGCCATCCAATTTCAGGATTTCCCCGACCTTGGCGAAAATGTACCTGCGGAATTGAAGAGTGTGATTGCCACCTGTCTTGAGAAAAACCCCGCCGCGCGTTATGACTCAACCGGAGAAGTGCGCGAGGCGCTCAAGACCATCATGAAGGTGCTGCGCATTGAGACGGGTGTGATTCCCGGCGATGCGGCGGCGAATCTTCCTACTTCAAATCCTGAAGATGAAAAACGCACCACCGGGTTCCTCTCCATGCTTGCCGAGCGATTTCGCGAAGCAACCACCGATGAACACGAGAAGCACAATTCACTGGTCGTTCTCCCATTTTCAAATCTTGGCGCCACCG
>DAHXOQ010000107.1 GCA_027364815.1 Acidobacteriaceae bacterium
TGCTGGGACAGATGCCGGAGTTGGACAACCAGGGTCGGCCGAAGGAATTTTATGGACGCCGCGTCCACGACACCTGCTATCGCCGCCCGAATTACGATGCCGGATTGTTTGTTGAGGCATGGGACGACGAGAACGCGCGCAAGGGATATTGCCTGTACAAGATGGGCTGCAAGGGTCCCGTGACGTACAACGCATGCTCGGTTGTGAAGTGGAATGAAGGAACAAGCTACCCGATCCAGTCGGGCCATGGCTGCATCGGTTGCAGCGAAGAGGGGTTCTGGGACAACGGGCCGTTCTACCAGCATCTGCCGAAATTCCCGGGCTTTGGCATTGAGAGCACGGCGGATACGGTTGGCACGCTGGTGGGCATTGCGACCGTGGCCGGAGTTGCGGCTCATGCGGTTGTCACCAACATACGCAAAAAGAGTGTGATCGATGAAGTTCACACCGAGGACCATAAGGAGTCTTAAGAGGCTATGACACGCATCGTTGTTGATCCAGTAACTCGAATTGAAGGCCACCTCCGTGTTGAGGCGGTGGTGGAAAATGGCGTGATCACGGACGCTTTCAGCTCCGGGACGATGGTTCGCGGCCTTGAGAAGATTCTCATTGGACGTGATCCTCGCGACGCATGGGCCATCACTGAGCGCGTTTGCGGCGTTTGCACTACGGTGCATGCGTTGGCGAGCGTACGCTCGGTTGAGGACGCACTGGGAATCAAGGTTCCCCCAACCGCCGAATTGATTCGCAATATCATGATGGCGACGCTGTATGTACAGGACCACGTTGTGCACTTCTACCACCTGCACGCGCTTGATTGGGTGGACATTGTGAACGCGCTCAAGGCGGATCCGAAGAAGGCTGCTGAGCTTGCCGGATCGTTCTCGAAGTGGGACAAGAACACGCCGGCTTATTTCACTGAAGTTCAGAACAAGGTGAAGAAGTTTGCCGAGACGGGCCTGGGCATTTTTGCGAACGGCTATTGGGGCCATCCGGCCTACAAGCTTCCGCCAGAGGTGAACCTGATTGCGGTTGCGCACTATCTGGACGCGCTCGCGTGGCAGAAGGAGATCGTTAAGATTCACGCGGTCTTCGGCGGCAAGAATCCGCACCCGAATTATCTTGTCGGCGGCGTACCCTGCTCGATCAACGTGAATGAAGTTGCGGCGATCAACGGCGAGCGCCTCAATCTCGTAGCCAAGCTGATTTCTGATGCCGACACATTCGTGAACGAGGTCTACATTCCTGACCTGCTCGCGGTTGCCTCGTTCTACAAGGATTGGGCGAAGTGGGGCGGCGGTTTGTCGAATTACCTGAGCTATGGCGAGTATCCGACCAAAGGCTACAGCGATCCAAACTCGTTCAAATATGCGCGCGGCGTGATTCTGAACCGCGACCTGACAACGGTTCATCCGGTTAATCCCAAGGACTCGCAGGAGATCAAGGAGTACATTGCGCACTCCTGGTACGACTACGAAGGCGGCAAGGATGTGGGAATTCACCCGTGGGCCGGCGAGACGAAGATCAACTACACGGGACCGAAGCCTCCGTTCGAAACGCTTGAGGGTTCAGAGAAGTACTCGTTCCTCAAGACGCCGCGCTGGAAGGATCAGCCGATGGAAGTGGGTCCTCTGGCCCGTTTGCTGGTGAGCTTTGCTGCCGGCCGTGAGGATGTGAAGGCGGCCGTCACAGGCGTTCTGGGCAAGTTGAATGTTCCAGTGGCTGCGCTCTTCTCGACTCTCGGACGCACGGGCGCACGCGCCATTGACGCCGAGTTGGCGATGACTTACCTGAAGGAGTTCTTTGGTCAGCTGATGGATCGCGTGAAGGCCAATGATGTATCGACCTTCAACGGCGCGCTGTGGGAGCCGAAGACGTGGCCGAAGGAAGCCGAGGGTGTTGGACTGGTGGAAGCCCCGCGTGGTTCGCTGGCACACTGGATCAAGATCAAGGACGGCGCAATTGAGAACTACCAGTTGGTGGTTCCGACAACCTGGAATGGTTCACCCCGCGATGCGAAGAATCAGCACTCGGCCTTTGAGGCCTCACTGATTGGCACGCCGGTGGCGAAGCTCGACGAGCCTGTCGAGATAATCCGCACCATTCACTCCTTTGACCCGTGCCTGGCCTGTGCCGTACACCTGTACGATCCTCAGGGCAATCACCTTAGCCGCGTAACATTCGAGTGAGAGCGATGAGTACACAAAGCGTAAATACTGCTGGCACTGCGCAGAATAATCCGGTTGAGTACCGCCGCGTTTATGTGTGGGAGCTTCCGGTCCGCCTCTATCACGGGGTCAACGCGGTTTGCATGGTGTTGCTCTGCGTGACCGGTTATTTGATTGGCGCGCCTCTGAAGATTCTTTATGCTCCAGAGGCGTACCAACTGTACTGGTTCGGATGGGTTCGCTTCATTCACTTCCTGTGCGCGTTTATCTGGGTCTTCAACTTTGCCTACCGCATTTACTGGGGATTTGTAGGCAACAAGTACGCCTCATGGCGCAACTTCTTCCCTGTAACGAGGAAGCAGTGGCATGAGATCAAGGACGTCATCAAGACGGATATCTTTGAGCTGAAGAAGCATAGCGACGAGGTCACGGTGGGTCACAACTCGCTGGCCGCCTTCACTTACTTCATCATTTTTCTGGCATTCCTCTTCCAAGTGGTCACGGGTTTTGCCCTTTACTCCAGCATGAGCACCTCGGCTTTGCCGAGAATGTTCAACTTCATTGTTCCAATCATGGGAGGAGACGCCGGAGTGCGTTTCTGGCATCATCTTTTCCTCTGGCCCTTCGTCGTCTTTATCATCATTCACGTTTATCTGGCCTTCTATCACGACTATGTCGAGGGACGTGGTACGATTTCAGCAATCGTAGGCGGATGGAAGTTTAACCGGGAGAAGCGTGACAAATAAAGCAGCGAAGACACTGGTATTGGGCCTGGGCAACATCTTGATGGGCGACGAAGGCGTCGGCGTCCGTGTTGTCCAGGCTCTTGAAAAGCTGGATTTGCCTGATTATGTGGAGTGTCTCGATGGAGGCACCGGGGGGTTTCTGCTCCTGGAGCCGATTCAGCAGGCAGACCGTGTGATCATGATTGATGCCTCGGCCGATAGTACAAAGCCGGGAACTATTCGCCGCATCACGCCCAAATACTCAAAGGATTACCCACCGACTTTGACTGCCCATGACGTGGGCATCAAGGATCTGCTGGATGTTTTTCATATGCAGGAAGCACAGAGCGACGGTGAAATAGGCGCTACCTCGAAGGAGATCATCCTTTACGCGATCACCATCGATCCGAAGCAGCCGATTACGCTGGATCTATCGCGGGAATTGATCAAAGCGGCGGATGAAGTGGTGGAGAGGATCAAGTCTGAACTATAGGCGGAGTTGTAAATTTTACGTTCGCATCCAGGAGCGCCGTTCACGCGGCGCTCTTTGTGCTTTTGAATATTATTTTTATCACTACATGAAGTTAGTTCAGCTTGATAAATTAACTGTTGGCATCAAATCAAAGTACAAGGCGGTTTCTATGCGTTCACTTTTCACCCGCTTCACATTTTTTCTGGTCTTTGCGGCAGCGTTTGCTTTTGCGGCACAGTTGCAGGCCCAGAATGGTTTTGTGCACACCGATGGCAAATTTCTTGTCGATGGCAATGGCCACAAACTGATATTGCGTGGAACGAACCTCGGCAACTGGCTGGTGCAGGAAGGTTACATGTTCCGGTTTGAAAAAGGCCCCTCGTCGGTGCGCGAGATTGAGACGCTGGTCAATGATCTGCTCGGGCCGACGGAAGCGAAAAAATTCTGGAAGCAGTATCGCGATACGTATATCAGCAAGGCTGATATTGACTACATTGCCAGCCTCGGCTTTAATACGATCCGCATACCTTTCCATTACCGTTTTTTTGCGGGCAACGACGAAGAAGGCTTCCGGCTGATGGATCGTGTGATTGAATGGGCCAAAGCGGATGGGCTCTATGTGGTGCTCGATATGCACTGCGCGCCGGGCGGGCAGACGGGCTCGAATATTGATGACAGCTGGGGTTATCCCTGGCTCTATGAAGATGAAGAGAGCCAGCAGGAAGCGGTGCAAATCTGGAAGCGCATTGCCGAGCACTATCGCAATAACAAGACTGTGCTGGGCTACGACCTGCTGAATGAGCCGATTCCGCATTACCCTCGTTTGCAACAATACAACTCGAAGCTGGAACCGTTGTATAGGAAAATGGTGGCGGCCGTGCGCACGGTGGATACAAACCACGTCGTGATTCTCGGTGGAGCGCAGTGGGATTCCAATTTCAAGATCTTCAACCCACCATTCGACAAGAACGTGATGTACCAGTTCCACAAGTACTGGATGCCGCCGGTGCAGGCCAGTATTCAGGAGTATGTAGATTTCCGCGACCAGTACAACGTGCCGATCTGGATGGGCGAATCGGGCGAAAATACCGATGACTGGATTTGGACCTTCCGCACCTTGCTCGATAAGAACGAAATCAGCTGGACCTTCTGGCCTTACAAGAAGATGGATTCACCGCGCTCACCTGTAACTTTTGCCCAGCCTGCGCATTGGGATGAGATTGTGAAGTACGCGGCACTCCACCCGTGGATGGGGGATACGGAAAACACGATCAAGGTGCGGCCTTCGATTGAGGATTGCCGGGCCGCATTCGCCGACTTGCTGGTCAAGATTCAATTTGAAAACAAGATTGTGAATGAACCGTATTTGAAGGCGCTGGGTGCGACAGTCAAGTAGGTTGATTCGAAAATTCCACACACTATTCAAAAGGCGCAGCTTCGGCTGCGTCTTTTATTTACTTATATAAATTAGTCGTTTTCAACCAGCCGCAACGCAGCAGTGCCTTTAACGTAGGAGCGTGCGCGGGCCGGTGAGTTAGTGGGCGCGGCGAGGGTGAGTTTCTCGCGCTTGAGGAGCTTGGTGATGCGGCCTTCAGCGTGTTCGGCCCAGGGTCCGGTTCTGTCAAGGCGCAGGTAAGATTGCCAGTGCTTGAGGGCGCGGCGCGGTTCGCCTTTGCGCTCGTAGGCGAGGGCCAGATTGTAATGCGCATCGGCATAACGCGGCGAGAGCTGAATAGCGCGCGTATAGGCGGCGATGGACTCATCCGGGCGGCCCAGTTCGTCGAGGACGTTGCCCAGGTCGAAGTAGGCGAGCACATAAGAGGAATCAGCCACAGTGGCGCGACGGTAGAGTTCCTCGGCGCGTACGAAGTTGCGCCGGTGGAAGCAAAGCGTGCCGAGATTGATGAAGGCCGCTGCGTAGTTTGGATCGGCGGCGATGATCTCCTCGTAAATTTCAACGGCCTTTTGCTTTTGTCCGGCTTCCTCGGCTTGCACCGCGCTCAAAAAGAGATTGGCAACATTCTGACTACTGCCCGGCATACGCGCGGGAGTTCGCTGCGCAACAGAACGCGGCTCAGGCATTGAATCAAAATCGAAGAGAAGCTGGCGATGGATGGGGTCAACGAGCGCGCCATGATGACGGAAGGCGATGCGGGTTCCGGTCTTGACGACGCGGGTTTCGCGCAGCGGGTTAGCCATTCCGGCAACGGCCTGCATGGCCATGACGGAGTCGCGAATGCTTGCAGCGGAGACGCTTTCAGCGCGCAGCGCACGCAAGGTGCGGAGCTGGGCCAGATCCTGGAAAGTGTAGGCTTGCAAAACGGGAATAAGGGCTGCGCGCTCCCAACCTTGAAGCTGGTGGGCGCTGATTTGTAGGATCCTTAGAACATCCTGGCGAGTATAGGTTGTCACCTGCCCGCTTTCCCTTTGCGTTGAACCGTTCACGTTGAAGGAGATAAGGGCGATGGTGCTGCCAATTTCCCCTCAGCCGATTATGCCAAGAGTATGCGTGGATAAGCAGTTCCTAACTACCACACAATCAAAAATATTCGTGGATAACCAGTACCAGACTTGGTACATTTGGCAATTTTGGCGGTGGAAGGGTGTGGAAATCGATTATTTGAAGTAATTTTCGAGGGATATGGTGAGCGGAAATTGATGCGTGGGTTTAAATATGGAGCCGACAACCAGGATCGAACTGGTGACCTGCTGATTACGAATCAGCTGCTCTACCAACTGAGCTACGTCGGCCCACTCTGTTGATTGTAACGTGAGTCGAGGGTTGGGGTAAAGGGACGTGCGGCTGGTGAAGTGAGAGCTGTGAGTCGTGCTGCAACTGATGCGTTGCTATGAGAAAATAAGGGGTTTGCAGACGAAATCCAACTTTCGATTGCTGGTAGTCCGCCTCGGGGCGATGGGGGATATTCTCCATGCGCTGCCGGCGGTGAATGCCCTGCGGCAGGCGCATCCTGAGTGGCGTATTGACTGGGTGGTTGAGCCGAGATGGCGTGCGTTGCTGACTGGCGCGAAGGGCGAGACGGTTGGACTTTTGGGGCCCACGCAGCCGCTGGTGAACCGGGTTTATTTTGCGGCGACCAAGAGCTGGGGCAAGCGTGTGCTGAGCCTGCGGACTGGGCGGGAGATTCTGGCGCTGCGGCGGGAACTGCGCGCGGCGGAGTACAACGCTGTTCTCGATCCGCAGGGGTCCATCAAGTCAGCAGTGGTGGCTTCGTTTGCCGGCTGCGGGAGAGTCATTGGATCCGCTGATCCCACTGAGAGTGTGGCGCGGTGGTTCTACAACGAGCCGGTCAAGTTGAGCAGCGCACATGTGATCGACCAGGCTTTGGAACTGGCGTGCGCGGTTGCGGGAGACGAGTTGGAGCCGGTTGCGCCGTTGTTGCCTATGGATGATGCGGCGGAAAAGTGGTGCGATGAACTGCTGGCGACAGATGATGGAAGTTCGAAGATTGTTTTGATGAACCCCGGCGCTGGCTGGGGAGCGAAATGCTGGCCCATTGAACGCTATGCGGCAGTTGCTGCGTCTTTGGTGAGTGATGGCTACAGCGTGCTGGTGAATGCCGGGCCCGGAGAAGAGAATTTGGCCGAGGTGATTCGTGCTGCGACTGTGGGCTCAAAAAATCTTTGTGCAATTCGTCCGGTTGTTTGCACGATAGAACAGTTGATCGCACTGACGCGTCGAGTGGCTCTGGTGATTGCCGGCGATACGGGGCCGCTGCATTTGGCGTGTGCGCTGGGCAAGCCGGTGGTTGGGATTTATGGGCCTACGGACCCGAGCCGCAATGGCCCGTACGGAACGCGCTTCAAAGTGTTGCGCAGTCCTGAGAGCAAGCGCGACCACCGCCGGCTCAAGGAGACTGAGGCGGGTTTGCTGACGATCACTGAAGAGTCGGTGCTAAGTGCGGCAAGAGAGTTGCTGAGCGAGAATGTAGTGGGGGGCAAGCGATGAACGAGCAGAAGCCGGATTGGATCACGCGGTGGCAGAAGGTGGCTCGGCGCATACGCGTGCCTCTGGGCTTTGCGTCGGCGCTTGTTTACATTGTGGAGTTGGCGCGTCACCAACCTGCACTGAAGATGATTTTGTGGAGTTTGTTGCTGACGGTGCCCGGGCTTTGGCTGCGTGGTTATGCCGCAGGTTATGTGAAGAAGAATCGCGAGCTCACAGTGACCGGGCCGTATGCATACACGCGCAATCCGCTCTACCTGGGATCAATGCTGATTGCCGCCGGGTTTGGCGTGGCGCTTGGTTCATGGATTGTGGGTATGTTGCTGCTCACAGTTTTTCTGGTGATTTATATTCCCGTGATTTTGAGTGAGGAACGATTTTTATGCGCGACCTTTGCCGGGTTTGACGCTTACTGTGCGAGAGTTCCTCGACTGATTCCTCGCCTGTTTCCGCGGCAGAGCACATTGGATGAAAAATGCGAAGCAGGTAGTTTTTCTTTTGAACTTTACCGCAAGCATCGCGAATACAAGGCGGCGTTGGGAGCCTTGATTTTGTATTTGTGTCTGATTTTTTTGTCGCCCTATTTAGGCGCGTTATGGAATGGGTGGAAGTAATCATGAAAATGTGTTGGATAAAGACACGGCCTGTACTTTTTGCTTTTTGCCTGAGCTTGAGCGCGCTGACATTTATGAGTGCGCAAACCACTGCGGCGAATGCGCCACTTTTACCTGCACCCCGCGCCGGCTTCAGTTTTCCGCAGAAGCAAACGTTGACTTATGCAGTGGACCTGCGAGTGCTGCCCGCTGGGACGGCGGTTTTGCACTTGGAATCCGTTGGGGATACGGAAAAAATTACGGCCAGTGCGCAGACCAACGGGACGATCAGTTTGATCTACAAGATTGACGATCACTTTGAGACGGTCTTCGATAGGCTCAAAGGCTGCACGATGGAGTTTAACAAGCAGATTGTAGAAGGCAGGCGGCAGTTGCACTCAACGATGAAGATAGATTACGGACAGTCCAAGTCAGTGATGGACGAGAAAAATCTTGTGACTGGTCAGGCGAAGCATGTGGAGACGGCCATCACCGGTTGCGTCACAGATTTGCTAAGTGGGGTTTATTACGCTTCTTCGCAGCCGATGGAAGTGGGAAAGAGTTTTATTCTGCCGGTTGTAGATGCGCAGCACACGGTCCCTGTGACGATGAAGGTTGAAGGGCGCGAAGAGATCAAGTCGCCGCTTGGAGTCTTTAAAACGCTTCGCGTTCAGCCGACGGCCGATGCGGGTGTAGTGAAGAATCGCGGTAACATCTGGATCTGGTACACGGATGATGAGCGGCATTTGCCGGTGCAGATTCGGGCAAGACTTTTTTGGGGGACAATCACTTTTCGTCTGATCGGCAATGAAAATAAATAATTATCTTTCAATTTGATTTTTAAAAAACTGAAA
>DAHXOQ010000108.1 GCA_027364815.1 Acidobacteriaceae bacterium
CTCCGCAGCCAGAAGAATCCCGCCGCGCTCCAGCTTCCGCTCAAATCCGTCGGCCAGCGCGCGCTCGCGCTCTCATCGCTCTACGCAATCCTCTTGATTATCGGCTTGTGGCAAGCTCTCTGATCTCGGAGATTGTGGCCTTCTTGAAAGCCATCAACTCGGCGGCCTTCTGCGCAATGTGTTCGCCGCTGACCTCAAGCTCCTTGATCAGTTCCCACGGCGCGCCTGAATCGCCAAACCGGTCCTTCACGCCAATCGCGCCCGTAATCAACGCCTTGCCGTAGAGTTCCCTGCTCTCCGTCAGCAATCCGCTCACGCGCCACGCCAACGCGCCAATCTGATGCTCTTCGGCCGTCACCACAACACCTGTCTCCGCTGCCGCGCGAATCACCGCTTCCGCATCGATAGGCTTCAGCGTGTGCAAGTTCACCACGCGCGTCTCGTATCCAAACTCACGCTTCAGTATCAGCGCCGCGCGCATCGCCTCGGGAACCATCGGCCCACAGGCAAGGATGCTCAAGTCCTCATGCTCATCCTTGTAATCACGGGCGAGCACTGTCTCAAAGGCATCGGCAAAGCTCGCGCCTTCCTTGCGCAGGCGAATCACATTCGCCTTCCCAAAGACAAACGGCGTCTCCTTCGTCGTCACTACCGGCGTTGCCTCGCGCGCAAACCGGATGTACTTCGGTCCCACATGCTTGAGCAGCAGATAATCCGTAGCCTTCCTTGTCTCTTCCGCATCGCACGGAACCACCACGCTCATATTCGGCAATCCCATCATCGCGAAGAGGTCCTCAAGCGCCTGGTGCGTCGCTCCATCCGGCCCGACGGAAACTCCGCCATGCGCGCCCGCAATCATCACGTTGAAGTTCCCGTAGCAAACCGAGCAACGTATCTGGTCCAGGTTGCGCGCCGCCGAAAAGGTCGCATACGATCCCATCACTGGCAACTTGCCATCGCGCGCCAATCCCGCGCAAGCCGCTGTCGCCGACTGCTCTGCGATGCCCATGCTGATCCAGCGCTTCGCGCGCTCCGGCTTGCCCGCGTAGAACTCGCTGATCGTTATCGACCCGGAAATATCCAGGCCCAAACACACCACGCGCTCATCATCGCCATTCGCTGCCAGCGATTGGCCAAAGCCCTTGCGCGTCGGCTCCATCTTCACCTTCATCTGCTCGCCCGCATTCCACCAGTAATCCTGAGAGAACTTCGGCATCTTTGCCGCCAGCTTCGCGTCCATCTCACTCTGGTACTTCTTCGCCCGTGCCAGCAGTGCCGCAACCGGAATCCGCTCGCTCAACCCTAGCTCCTTGAGTCCTGCCGCAAGCTCCTCGGCATTCGGCGTCTTCCCGTGCCAGCCGGCCTGATCCTCCATGAAGCTCACGCCTTTACCCTTCACGGTATCGGCAAGAATCACCACCGGCTTGCCAACTACAGTGCGCGCCTTCTCAAAGGCCTCGACAACCTGCTTCATGTCGTGCCCATCAACGTGCAGAACCTCCCAGCCAAAGCTCGCATACTTGGCGTCGAGCGGCTGCACTTCCATCACGTCCTTCACCCAGCCATCAATCTGCAGCCGGTTGCAGTCGACAATAGCAATCACGTTGTCCAGGTGGAAGTGACCGGCTTCCATCGCAGCCTCCCAAACCTGGCCTTCCTGCTGCTCGCCATCGCCCATGATGCAGAAGACCTTGTTGCTCCTTCCATCAAGCCGAGCCGCCAACGCCATTCCAACTGCAATGCTCAATCCCTGGCCAAGCGATCCCGTCGAGACCTCGACTCCCGGCAGCTTCAGCCAATGCGGATGCCCCTGCAACGGCGAGCTGAGCTTGCGCAGCGTCACCACATCCTCAAGCGCGCAGAACCCCGCAAAGGCCAGCCCCAAATACAAACTCGGCGCCTTGTGCCCCGTCGACCAGATAATCCGGTCCCGCTCCGCCCAGTTCGGGTTCTTCGGATCATGCTCGGCGATCTTCAGATACAACGCCGCCGTGTAATCCATCGCCGAGAGCGTACCGCCAGCATGACCAGAGCCCGCTGCGTTCAACGTCACCAGATCATAGCCACGCATCAGCTTGGCTTGATCTTCCAGCTCTGCAATCGAGTACTCACGCACCACTTTACCTGTAGCCGAATCCCTCAGAGCCATTGCCTTCTCCTTTTACTCCGCTGAAAAACGCACCCTGAACAAGTGCGTACAATAACGCGCACTCATGGCACAATCAGAAATAACAAACCACCACTGAGGTATCCTCCTCAGAGATTCTTCTTAGTCCACGCATCTATACGCTCAAGCGCCAGTTGCAAGTTCTCCATAGAGTTCGCCACGCTGAAGCGCAAGTAGCCCTCGCCATACTCGCCAAAGGCCGTGCCTGAAAGCGCGGCCACGCCGGCATCTGATAGCAAAGCATCGGCCAGCGGCTTCGACCTCCACCCCGTCGCAGTAATATTCGGGAAGACATAGAACGCCCCCTTTGGCTGTTTGCAACTAAAGCCCTTGATCTTGTTAAGCCCCTGCACAAAGGCCTCGCTGCGCCGTTTGAACTCCGCGCACATTTTTTCGACCGGTGCCTGATCGCCGCGTAGCGCCTCAATGCCGGCCATCTGCGTAAAGCTCGCGGTGCAGGAGTTCGAGTTCGTCATGAGCCGCGTCATCTGCGCCGCAAGATCAGGCCGCATTACGCCGTAACCCATTCTCCAGCCAGTCATCGCGTAGGTCTTTGAGAAACCATCGAGCAAAATGGTCCGCTCCTGCATTCCTGGCACACTCATGATTGAAAAATGTTCACCCTCAAAAAGCAGCCGACTGTAAATCTCGTCAGAGAGAACCATAATGTTGCGCTCTTCAATGATCTTTGCAACCTTCTCAATATCCTTGCGTTCCAGCACTCCGCCCGTTGGGTTCTGCGGCGAGTTCAGAATGATCAGCTTGGTCCGATCCGTAATCAACCCCGGGAGTTCATTTACATCCATCGCAAAATTTCGCTCTTCACGCAGTTGAATCGGCACAGCCTTTCCGCCCACGTAATTGATCATCGATTCGTAGATCGGGAAGCCCGGGTTCGGGTAGATCACCTCGTCGCCTTCATCAATCAATGCCAGCATTGTATAGAACATGATCGGTTTCCCGCCCGGCACCACCACAACTTCCTCCGGCGTCACCATCACACGGCGCGTCCGGCTCACATAATCGGCAATCGTCTGCCGCATCTCCGGCAAACCGGCTGACGGCCCATAATGCGTCCATCCCTTGTGCAGCGCATCAACCGCTGCCTCAACCACATTCGCCGGCGTATCAAAATCCGGCTCGCCTATTTCCAAATGAATAATGCTCTTGCCTTGACGCTCAAGCGCCTTTGCCTTGCTGAGAACTTCAAAGGCTGTCTCCGTACCCAGCCGCGACATCCGCTTCGCCAACAACAACTCATGTCCAACCATTTGTCCGCTCATCACTCACACTCCTCCGCGCCATTAGCACACCGGCAATCGCACACAACTAAAGCTTCGGCGCCGGTCGGGCTCCGAGCCGCTAAAAACTATACGAGCCGGGAAATGGACTGTATGTGATGTGGAACACGAGCGAAATACTGCTAAATAAACCTATAAACAGGCTTTGTGGATTAAAGAGTAAGCAGTCAGGAGGGCACTATCAGGCTGTTCTTCCAAAGCGCCAGTACCACGTCCATCTGGCCATTTTCCACTATCTTAGCGTCGTTCACAACAGCCTTCCAGAGTGTACTCCGCGATGGATTTTGAGCCCCCGCCAGCAGCAACTCTGCAGCACGTACGGCATAATCCTTGTTGAGTTTGGTGGCTGAATAATTGCCAGCGGGTATTCCTTTAACCAGGCCTTGCTCGCAGAGACCGAGAAAAGCTCCACGCGGGGCACCTTTTTTGCGCGCAATCGGGCTCGTCGGGTACAGGCGCTCCATGGCGGCTTGCCAGCGGACAGCGGGGTCAATTTCTGTCATGTTGCCTTGCCGTGCTGCCATCAGTGCAGCTTCACCATATCGGTTCGCCATCTTTTTTACTCCATCCTGAATATCTTCATCATACTTCGTTGCGTTGGCTAATCCTGATGCATGCTATATTGCTCACCATCACTCAAGTTGCTTTAACTCATGCGTTATACTCCCTGCATGCGAGCGCGATGGTCATTCTTCATTTTGTTGGCGGTCACGCTTGCGACCTTTGCCGTCACGCTCACTTATCCTTTTGTCTTTGACGACCTACTGCAAATCGTCCAAAACCAGCACATTCAATCGTGGCAATTTTTTCCTTCGTACTTCACAGACCATGTATGGTCGCAGGATCCTGAAGTTCCTCACCTCTATTACCGTCCACTCTTTCTCTTGCAACTGCGTGTTCTACACGCCCTCTTCGGCCTATGGGCTCCGGGCTGGCACTTAGCCGTTGTCCTCTTGCATATTGCCTCGGTCGCCACCGTTTACTGGCTCGTTCGCCAATGGAAATCTGCAGAGACTGCACTGCTCGCCGCTGCACTCTTCGCTTTTCACCCGGTTCATGCCGAGGTTGTCTCTTGGGTCTCAGCCATAGCTGAACCCACAATGCTCATCGCACTTCTCGGATCTTTGATTTTGATTCGTCGCAATCATCGCTGGGATTTTGCCTACTCTGTGGCGCTCTACTCAGCCGCACTGCTTTTAAAAGAGCCCGCCATCGTATGGCCTGTTGTCATCTTCATTGTTCTCTATGATGGCTTCGCTAACACACTGCACCGCATCTTACCGTTTTTGGGCGTCACCGTTCTCTATCTCATCATCCGCATTATTGTGCTTGGCAACATCATCAACAAACCGGTCAACCAACCGGAGATGAGCAGTGCATTACTCCCCACCGTCTTCTGCCACTACATCTTCCATCTCGTCTGGCCTGTAAAGTTGAGTGTCTATTCTTTCCTCACTCCGAGCTGGGGTTATCTCTTGTTAGCTATTCCGATCCTCTTCGCACTCGTCTGGATGGCACGTCTTGGACAGTACGAAAGAGCAGCCGTTCTCATTCTCCTTCTTCCCCTTCTTCCTGCACTCAACCCCTCAACCTTCCGTCTTGACTATTTCGTCCAGGACCGCTACCTCTACATTCCAAGCGTTGGCTTCGTCATGCTCGTATCACTTCTCGTCAAGCGCATCCCAAAGCCAGCAATTGCACTTTTGCTTGTCGTAATGATCGTCGGTTGCATTTTTGAAGACAATACATGGAGCGACAGCGAGCATTTTTATTCACGCGCTCTTGAGTTATCACCCACCAACCAATCCGCGCGCGACGGCCTCGGCCGTGCCTATGCCAGGGACGGAAAGTATCAGCAAGCTGTCGAAATCCTGGAGCCTCTGGTTAGTGAACCGCAACCATCAGCCCGTCGCTTGCAACAATCGCTGATGACACTGGCCTACAGCTACGAGCATCTCGGCAATCTACAGGCGGCTATAAATTTTTATTCGCAAGCCGATAGCCTCTACCCGCGCTCTGATATAGAACAACACGTCATAGAGCTGCAAAATCAACTCCTCCGCTAAATTACATGGCTGGTTGCGAGTAAAGGGTTATCAGAGTTTCGACTATGCCCTCTTACGCAAAACCCACGTGCTCATCGCACGCAGATTCTGCACGACAGTAGTCCTGATCGCATCGGGTAGTTCTGCACACAAGCGCTCAGTGTGATCGACGAGCAGCGCATCATCGACAAGATACCGTATAGAACCATCTGGTGACTTGTAGCGCCGACCACGGACGCGTTCCACCTGGCTTTCCATGCCAGTTGTCGATCCGAGGCGTGTAAAAAGCAGTCCGCCAGGTTTCAGCACACGCCACAAGTCGTTCAGCATGATTTCAAAGTGTGCATCGTCCTGAGCAAAGTGCAGAACCGCACTGCAGATCACCACATCGGCGCAGGCATCCTCGAAGCTCAACTTTCCAATCGCTTCAACTCGGAAATTTGAATTGGGAAGCGGCACAGGTGCCAGTTTGCTCGCCATCTCGCGCACAGTCTCTACTGCATTAGGATCAGTGTCTGCGGCATAAATTTCATACCCTTCCCTGAGCAGGTAAACAAGATTACGACCACCGCCGCATCCAGCATCCAGTATTTTCATCCCTGGCGTTATGCGGCCTTTCAAAATTTGGTCGAAGAGATAGATGTCGATTTGGCCGAATTGTTCCTGAACGGTGTACATAAGCATTCATACCACGCGACGGATTGTCGATTTGCATTGATTCTAAAAAAATTATTGAATTTATGCGTCACTCAAAACTATCAATGACGAAAGAAGCGCGGTTCTTGAGTTCGCTACAAGTACACGAGATTGGAGAGCATGCGTGACTGCGCTCGGTAGTTCTTCGATCTGCGAAAATCGGCGAACCGGATTACCAGGTACGAAGGGCATCACCTGCATCAGTATGCCCCACCCAATGAGCATCGCGGTCGATGGTGTCAGCTCCAGCTTCCTGCATCATTCAAAAGAAGCAACCACCTTTGATCAGCGGCCCTGTTTGGACCCAGCATAGATCATGACACCGCCTCCTACGAGAGCTACAAACCCAAGAACCGCAGGAACTGGGAAGTAATGGTGTTCCGTTCTGTAGACCTGGAGTGGGCCCATATCTATGGCTTTCTCTTTGCTCGTATATGAGATTCCCCCATATATAAGGGCTATAGCCCCGGCGATGATCAGGAGTATTCCAACGATTTTCATGATTGCTCCTTTAAGTTCAGCTTGTCGTTAACGTTGCTCGCCATCTTCGACATACAATCGGCATTCATGCAGTAGACGCCTAAGTCAGTTGAAGCTCATTACCAAATCGAAATATCACGTATCACTACATTGCCATCCTTCCGCATCATGCTCATGATCTTCCACAACCTGCTTCGTGTTGATGCGCTGCTTCTCTACATTAGATGTGCGATTTGCATCCAAGCATAATTTTGGCGATCCGCGATGAAATGCGTCTGTTACATTTTGCTCAATTCAAGAAAATGGTAGTGAGGCTGAACTTCAGGTGGCAAATAGGGTAAGGGTGAATTTAATTGACGATGAGTATTAGGCAAATCTGACCTGCCATGCAAGTTGCATCAAGTCGTTCCTCCACCTTCCCCGAGTGATGGGTGGATTGTCGCCCATCTGGCTGTTACTTTTCGGTCAGCAGATACCAAGTGCCTGAAATGTAATGGGCCCATATGGAGGGGTTTGCGCGAGTGCAAACGCGTCGGAATCATATGACCTTCCGTTCCATACTCTAAATGCAGGAAGGTGGAAGTTCTAGTAACCTATTGCGTTCAATTTGAGTTTAATTATCTGATTGGTGCCGGGAGGGGGGGTCGAACCCCCACGACCTTGCGATCGGCGGATTTTGAGTCCGCTGCGTCTGCCAGTTCCGCCATCCCGGCTCTTTGTGGATGGGACCCAACTTCCTGAAAAGTGGGCTTGTTCAGTATCGCATATCCGCTTTTATCGCACCAAACCCAAATGAAACGACCCCAATTTCCACGTATTTCTAGTGAAAATTCCCCGCCATCTCACAATGAATTCCTCCTGAAAATTCCATCGTGAGAGAATGAAGTGTAAGCGGCCTCTCAATTGGAGCGAAGATCCAACCTATGCAGACCTCGACCCCTGAAGCTGTCACCGTGACACCCGCGCTGCTCGCGCAGCATAGCATCACCCCGGATGAGTACCAGCGCATCCTCGACGCGCTCGGCCGCACTCCATCATTGACCGAACTAGGCATCTACAGCGTCATGTGGAGCGAGCATTGCAGTTACAAATCCTCGCGCGTCCACCTCAAGCGTCTGCCCACTAAGAGTGAGCGCGTTGTTCAAGGCCCCGGCGAAAACGCGGGCATCATCGACGTCGGCGACGGCTGGGCATGCGCATTCAAAATCGAAAGCCACAACCACCCCAGCTATATTGAGCCGCATCAGGGCGCAGCCACCGGCGTCGGCGGCATTCTGCGCGATATCTTTACCATGGGTGCGCGACCGCTCGCCGTTATGGATTCCCTGCGCTTCGGGCCGATTGAAGAAGGTTCTGACTCGCCTGACATGATCCGCAAGAATCATCAAATCGTTGAAGGCGTCGTCGACGGCATCGCCAGCTACGGCAACTGCTTCGGCGTTCCCAACCTCGGCGGCGAAACCAAGTTCGAAGCTTGCTACAGTGGCAATCCGCTAGTCAATGCATTCGCACTCGGCCTAGTTAAAATCGATGAGATCTTCTACGGCAAAGCCGCTGGCGTCGGCAACCCTGTCATCTACGTTGGTGCTAAAACCGGCCGTGACGGGATCCACGGCGCAACGATGGCCAGCGAAGAGTTCCACGAAGGCACCGAGGCTAAACGACCCAACGTTCAGGTCGGCGATCCCTTTATGGAGAAGCTACTTCTCGAAGCCTGCCTTGAAGCCATGCAAACCGGCGCGATCGTCGGCATTCAGGATATGGGAGCAGCTGGACTCACCTGCTCGACATGCGAGATGGGTGGGCGCGGCTGCGTCGGACTCGACGTCGAACTCGACAACGTCCCCCAGCGCGAAACCGGCATGACTTCTTACGAGATCATGCTCTCTGAAAGTCAGGAGCGCATGTTGATGGTCTTAAGGCCAGATCGGCAACAACTAGCTCGGGATATTTTCGCAAAATGGGACCTGGACTTCGCCATTATCGGCCGGATTACTGATACAAGTCGCATCGTCGTCCGGCACAAGGG
>DAHXOQ010000109.1 GCA_027364815.1 Acidobacteriaceae bacterium
GGATTGAAGAGGGCGTTGCGAATTCTATTCTGATCAAGGTCAACCAGATTGGCACAGTGACTGAGACTCTTGAAGCGATTGAGCTGGGCCGTCGTTATGGCTACACTTCGGTGATGTCGCATCGTTCGGGCGAGACGGAAGATACATTCATCGCCGACCTCGCAGTGGCGACTGGCGTGGGACAGATCAAGACCGGTTCGCTGAGCCGCACAGATCGCGTGGCCAAGTACAACCAGTTGCTGCGCATTGAAGAAGAGCTTGGCCAGGGCGCGGTTTACCTGGGACTTGAGAGCATCAATTTCAACGAAGAAGAGTAAGTTGGGCGATTGAGTGAATGTAAACAAAGAGGAAGAGCTGACCGGCTCTTCCTCTTTCTGTCTGAATGTTTGGAATCTCAAATGGTGCGCACCGTGAGACGCATTGTCTTCGGAAGCAGTATCCTGTTAATGAATAGTTTTTGAGAGAAATCGAGGTAAAATTCAGTGTCACAAAGCAAACGTCCTGTCATATTGACCATCCTTGATGGATTTGGATACCGCCCGGAAACGGAAAATAATGCCGTTGCATTGGCACGCAAGCCAACTTTTGATTCGCTGTGGAATGAGTTTCCGCATACGCTGATTCAGGCAAGCGAACACTACGTTGGATTGCCCGATGGACAGATGGGCAACAGCGAAGTTGGGCACTTGAACATTGGCGCGGGTCGCATTGTGCAGATGGACATTACGCGCATTGACGTGATGGTGGCCGAAGACACGCTGAAGAAAAACAAGGAAATTGTTGCGGCTTTTACGCATGCAACGCAGGGTGATCGCGCGCTACACCTTCTGGGACTGGTTTCCGATGGCGGCGTGCACTCGCATGAGCAGCATCTGTATGCGTTGTTGCGCGCAGCGAAGGAGTTTGGTTTGTCGCGTGTCTTTGTTCATGTGTATCTGGATGGACGCGACACTCCGCCACACTCGGGCGTGGAGTACGTTGCCAAGCTTGAGCAGAAGATGCGCGAGTATGGAATTGGCAAGATAGCTTCGATTAGCGGACGCTATTACGCGATGGACCGCGACAAGCGCTGGGAGCGTCAGAAGAAGGCCTTTGACGCAATGGTGACGGGCAAGGCTGAAGGCGGAACAGCTACCGATGCGCAAGCGGCGATACGGGCCACATACGAGAAAGATGTCACGGATGAGTTTGTAATTCCCGTGGTGATGGTTGGCGCTGATGGAAAGCCAGTTGGCGTGATCAAGAGTCAGGACGCGGTGATCAATTTCAACTTCCGCGCAGATCGCGCTCGCCAGGTAACACGTGTGCTGACTCGCGAGAGCGGAATCAATGCGTCAGGCGGACGTGATTTGGATGCGTGGGAAGCGCTCGATGAGATGATTCCGCGCAGTCAGTTGCCTAAGAATCTGCATTACACCTGCATGACGCAGTACGACGAAAAATATACGTTGCCGGTGGTGAGCCCACCGCAGGCAATGCAGCACATTCTCGGCAACATGCTGGCTGAAGCCCAGAAGAAAAATCTGCGCACAGCAGAGACGGAAAAGTATCCGCACGTGACGTTCTTCTTTAATGGTGGTGAAGAAAAACCCTTCGACGGCGAGGAGCGCGAATTGGTTCAGTCCCCCAAAGTTGCGACGTATGATCTGCAACCCGAGATGAGTTCGGTGCAAGTCGGCGACAAGATTGAGCGCGCGATTCTTGATCCAAGTTTTGATGTGGTGATCTCAAATTTTGCGAATCCGGATATGGTTGGGCACACAGGAGTTTTGGAAGCCGCGATCAAGGCCGTTGAAGCAGTAGACATTCAGTTGACGCGGCTTTACAAAGCGATCAAGCAGCGTAACGCAATCTGGATTGTGACCGCGGATCACGGCAATTGCGAGACGATGGTTGATCCCATCAGCGGAATGCCGCACACAGCGCACACAACGAATCCAGTTCCCTTCATCGTGGTCAGCGAAGAGGGTAAGAGCTTTGGACTGCGCTCGGATGGCTCGCTGCGCGATATTTCACCGACGATTCTGAGCATGCTCGGATTGCCATTGCCGAAAGAGATGACCGGCAGAGATATGCGGGTGAAACTCTAATGGCAAGCTACAAGGAACAATTGCTGAGCCTGTTGGCGCGAACAAGTTTCAAGCTGGGTGAGTTCAAACTTTCAGCAGGCGGGACAAGCGATTACTACATTGATTGCCGCACGACAACTCTGCACGCTGAAGGCGGACGGCTTGTTGGCCACGCGATTCTCGAACTGCTTGCTGAAAATGAGATTGAAGCTGATGCAGTTGGCGGTCTGACGATGGGCGCAGATCCGATTGTTTCGAATGTGGCCACTGCAAGCGCATGGCAAGCGCAACAGTATCCCGGGGCAGAATTGATTCATGGTTTTCTGATTCGCAAGGCTGAGAAAGCGCATGGAACCGGAAGACGGCTTGAGGGATTTCATCGCGAGGGTGCGCACGTGGTGATTGTGGACGATGTGTGCACTTCAGGCGCTTCAACGATTCAAGCAATTGAAGCGGCAAAAGAAGCGGGAATGATTGTTGTGGCCGCGGTTTGCATTGTGGAGCGCGAAGAGGCAAATGGTCGTCCTGCAGTTGAAGCAGCGGCTGGCGGCGTGCCGTTTTTGCGACTCTTCACTGCGAATGAAGTGCGCGCCGAGCATGTGAAGCAATTGGCATCCAGCAAATAGATTGACTGAAGAAGCCGTTCGCCAACGACTCCCTCTTCCCTATACCCTATAGATAGTTCCCTATCCTTATGGATCTCTACGAGAAAATTCGCGCGCTTCCCGCTAACCCTGGCGTTTATCTCTACAAAAATGCTTCGGGGGTGGTGATCTATGTCGGCAAGGCGAAGAACCTGCGCGCTAGAGTCCGTTCGTATTTGCTGGAGTCCTCGCAGGCCGATGCGAAGACCGGATCGCTGATGCGCGAGGCTGTTGACCTCGAATACATTTTAGTGGGCAACGAGATTGAGGCGCTGGCGCTGGAGAGCGTGCTGATTAAGCAGAAGCGGCCGCGCTTCAATGTAATGTTGAAGGACGACAAGTCTTACCCATACGTCAAGCTCACGCTGGCGGACCGGCATCCGAAGATCTTTGTGACGCGAAAGATTTTCAAGGATGGTGCGGCTTACTATGGGCCGTATTTTCCGGGGAGCCTGGCATATCGTGTGGTGGATTTGATTCACCGAACTTTTCTGCTGCCGAGTTGCAAGGTGGATCTGGAGCGTTATCATCCGCGTGCGTGCCTGGAGTACTACATTCATCGCTGCCTGGGACCGTGCGTAGAGGGGTTGACGACCAAGGACGCATACTCACAGGCGGTGCGTGACGCGCAGTTGGTGCTTGAAGGCCGCGCCGATGAGCTGGAACAGCAGTTATTGGAGCGCATGCAGAAAGCTGCGGAAGAAGAGCTCTTTGAATTGGCGGCGCGATTGCGGGACCAGATTTCGACACTGAGGCAGTTGCATGAGAAGCAGCGAATTGCGACGACCGATGATGATGACGCAGATGTTTTTGGCTATCACTTTGAAGATGGAATGCTCGCGGTGAATCTCTTCCATATGCGCGATGGAAAGATTGTGGACCGCAGAGAATTTTTCTGGGATGAGTTGCCTGAACTTTATGAATCGGTTAGTGCAGAGAACAGTATTGAAACAGAAGTGAAGGCGGCGTCGGAAAAGGGCTTTAATCCAGCGCCGTTTTTTTCGACATTTCTGAGTCAGATGTATATCGATCAGCGCTATGTTCCGCGTTCGATTCTTTCACCAACGGACTTCGAGGAGCGTGAGTCGCTCTCAACATTGCTTGCCGAGCGTACGAAACATCGCGTGGAAATTGCAGCACCGCTACGCGGGGAGAAGCGTTCACTGGTTGATTTGGCAAGCCAGAATGCAAGGCAATCGCACACGCAAAGATTCCGCGTGCTGGAGCCGAGTCAGAAAGCGATTCAACAGGCACTGGCTGATGCGCTGATGCTGCCTGATCTGCCGGAGCGGATTGAGTGTTTTGACATTTCGCATATTCAAGGCGCGGAGACCGTGGCCTCGCTGGTGGTTTGGGAAAAAGGCAAGATGAACAAGCAGGCTTATCGCAAGTTCAAGGTGAAGACGGTTACGGGCGTGGATGATTTTGCCTCGATGCGCGAGGTGGTGGAGCGGCGTTATAAACGCTTGCGCGATGAAAAGAAGAGCTTCCCTTCTTTAATTCTGATTGATGGCGGTTTGGGACAATTGCACTCTGCGGCACAGGCGCTCGAGGCGCTTGATCTTGGTGCGCATGGAATTGCGTTGCCGCCTTTAGCTTCAATCGCGAAACGTGAAGAGGTGATTTACGTTTACGGCAATGAGCAGGAGCCGGTGGTGCTGGAACGCAGATCGCCGGTGCTGCATTTGGTGCAGATGATTCGTGATGAGAGCCATCGGTTTGCGGTTGGTTATCATCGGCAACGCAGGGCGATGCGGGATCGCGAGTCGGAGTTGCTGGAGATTCCGGGGATTGGTACTCAGAGCCGTGCACGATTGCTGACGCACTTTGGGAGCTTGAAAGAAGTGAAGCAAGCCAGTGCAGAATCATTGACGGCTGTATTGCCGACAAAGATTGCTCATACGGTATGGGAGTATTTTCATCCGGCTGAGAAAACGACTTGAAGCAAATAGCTACTATTCCAACTTGATCAATCCTCGTATTAAATCATCAGAAGAAACAGTAGAGTGCAGTTTTTCACCACGCCATGATAGGCTCATAAAAAACATGAGCCATACGGAAAAGACTCAGACACATCCACTGACCGAGCTGCCGCGCGTGCTAGGCGCGCGCCATGCAATTGCCATTGTGGTGGGAACCATTATCGGCAGCGGAATTTTCCTTGTGCCCAGGGAGATGATGCAGGATACAGGCTCGTCATCGCTGGTTTACCTGGCGTGGATTGTGGGCGGGTTGCTCTCACTCTTCGGCGCGATGACATATGCCGAGCTCAGCGCGATGTTCCCTTCGACGGGCGGTGAGTATGTTTACCTGCGCGGCGCGTATGGCGATACTACTGCGTTTCTCTATATGTGGACGTGGTTTGCCGTGGCTAAGCCAGCGTCGATTGCGGCGGTGACAATTGGGTTGACGCGAACGCTGGGGATTTTTCCGGCATTTCGCTGGCTCGATGGGAGTGTGGCCGGAACGCCGATGCACTGGTCGCAGATTTTTGCCATCTTTGTGACGTGGCTGATTACTGGACTTAATTATTTGGGCATTGAATGGGCGGGAAGATTTCAGCTGGTCTTTACGCTACTAAAAGTTGTGCTGATTTTGGGAGTGGTCTACTTTTGCTTTACTTCGCTGAGCGGGAGCTGGGAAAATTTTGCGACAAAGCTGCCTGCGGGCGTAGTGACGATGACACCACTGACTGGATTCATGGCGGCGCTGATTGCGACGCTGTGGGCCTACGACGGATGGAATGATTTGACGATGGTCTCGGGCGAGGTGAAGCGGCCGGAGCGGAATCTGCCGATTGCATTGATTGGCGGATTATTTATAGTGGGCATTCTTTATATGGCGACAAATGCGGCGATTCAGTATGTGCTGCCGGCGGCGCTGATTGCGGCGAACAAGCAGCCGGCCGTGGCCGCGATGGCAGTTGTTGCGGGAGCGCGGGGCGCTGCCTTTGTTGCGGCGTTGATGGCGCTGAGTATTTTTGTGACGCTGAACGGGACGATCATGAGCGGCGCGCGAGTTCCCTTTGCGGCGGCGCGGGATAAGCTTTTCTTTTCGCGGTTCGGAAAGATTCATCCGAAGTTTGAATCGCCATCGACTTCGCTGGTGATTCAGGCGCTGCTTTCGACGGTGTTGCTGATTTTTCTGAATCAGTTTCAGCAGTTTTTTGATTTGGCGATTTTTGCCGAGTGGCTTTTCTATCTGCTGACGGCGACGGCGATTTTCTTCTATCGCAAGAATCAACCGAATACTGTGCGGCCGTACCGGATGTGGGGTTATCCGGTGCTGCCGGCGTTGTTTATATTGGCATCAAGCGTGATTCTGGTCTTCAGCTATGTGAGCAATTGGAAGGCATCGATACTTGGCACGGTGCTGATTGTGTTGGGTCTGCCGGTTCTGTGGCTGGTGCGCAGGCGGTATAGAACGGCTTGAGAATTAAACGCGACGGCTGGCGGCTTCCTCGTATACGGCAACGTATTCCTTGGCCGCAATTGTCCAACTGTACTCTTTCGCCATGCCGTTGAGCATGAGCCGATGCCAGGCTGCTGGCTTGGCGTATGCAGTTAGCGCGCGGTCGACGGCGGCGAGGAAAGACGAGGCGAGGTAGCCTTCGAATTTGAAGCCGGTGCCTGTGAGTTTTTCAGGATTCCACTCTTCGATGGTGTCGTCGAGTCCGCCGGTGGCGCGGACGACGGGAACGGTTCCGTATTTCAGCGAGTAGATTTGATTGAGGCCGCAGGGTTCGTAGCGCGAAGGCATGAGGAAAATGTCAGCCCCGGCTTCAATCAGGTGGGCGATTTTGTCGCTGTAGCCAATGTGAACGGCTACGCGATCCGGACGCGCGGCGGCCCAGTTGCGGAAGAATCGCTCGTAGCCACCTTCACCGGAACCGAGCACGACAATTGCAAGATCTCTATCATCGAGGGCCGCAGCTATCTGCGCGACGAGGTCAAAACCTTTTTGCGTGGCCAGGCGCGATACGATGCCCAGGACCGGAGTGCTGTTGGCAACGGGTTTGAGACCGAAGGCTTTGAGCAGATCATTGCGGCAAGCGTCTTTGCCGGTGAGATCAGACGGCGTGAAATTTGCGATGAGATTTTTATCAGTGGCAGGATTCCACTCAGAGTAGTCGACGCCATTAAGGATTCCGCGCAGATCGGCCGAACGGCGAGTGAGGACATTTTCAAGATTGTTGCCGAACTCCGGGGTTTGAATTTCAATGGCGTATTTCCGGCTGACAGTAGTGAGAATGTCGGAGTAGACGAGACCGCCTTTGAGGAAGTTAAAAGTGTCAAAGTGCTCAAGTTTATCCATGGTGAAGAGATCCCAGGGAAAGAGCAGCCGTTGCGTAGTGGACGGTGGAAACCAGCCCTGGTAGCCGGCGTTGTGAATGGTGAGCACGCAGCTGGTGGATTGGAATAGCGGGTCGTAGTAATAAAGTGTGCGCAGGTAGACGGGGATGAGCGCGGCTTGCCAATCGTGAACGTGAAAGATACTCGGTACGCCGAGTTGCTTGGTCGCTTCAATGATGGCACGGCAGAAGAGGGCAAAGCGCTCGGCGTTGTCAGGATACTCGCCTCCCTTGGGGCCGTAGAGTTCTGGACGGTCAAAGAGTTCAGGGCAATCGACGAAATAATATTGCACGCCCGCGCGCTTGCCACCATCAACAATAGCGGCAAAGCGATTGTAGGAATCGAAGGGGATAGTGAGGGAGCGAATGACGCGAATGAGTTCGCTGGGAAGATGCTTGCGTACCTGCGCGTAAAGTGGCAGGTAGACGGTGACCTGGGGGCCGAGCTTGACGAGCGCTGGAGGCAAGGCGCCGACGACATCAGCGAGCCCGCCGGTGTTTGCGTAGGGTACACATTCTGATGCAGCAAAGACGATGTGCATGAGGAGCTCCGCGAGAGAGGCGCGTAAGTGATTGCGCACAAAACTCTTACAGAGAAAGTTTATCGCATTCGCGCGGTTTGGGTGCTTTCAACTATGCTCAGAGAAATGCCAGTCAAGTCCAAATTAGGCCAGAACTTTCTGCACGATGCGCACGCAATTGAACGCATTGCAACAGCAGTGGGCGATTTGGCGGGTCGGACGGTTGTGGAGATTGGACCCGGGCGCGGAGCGATTACACATGCGTTGGTGGCTAGAGTAAAGTCGGCCGGGCCGGCTGGAAGAGTCGTTGCGATTGAACTGGATCGTGAGTTGGCGGCGGCACTGAAAGTGGATTTTGCGCTCGAGATTGCGGCGGCGGACGAAGGTGCGACGGTAGAGGTTGTGGAGAAGAGCATTCTGGATTTTGATTTGACTGCGGCGGCGGAAGAGGCGGGTGGGCCGTTGCTGGTGGTTGGCAATTTGCCGTATTACATTACCTCGGATATTTTGCTGCATCTGGGGAAACATCATCGGGCGATTGAGCGCGCCGTGCTGATGGTTCAGCGCGAAGTAGCTGATAGGATCACGGCTTCACCGGGTGGCAGCGAGTATGGATTGCTCTCGGCAACGGTGCAGCTTTATGGGCCAGTAGAGAGGCTTTTCTCGCTGCCACCGAGCGCATTTACGCCGCCGCCACAGGTGCATTCGCCTGTTTTCGGATGGAAGATGGCACCGCAAATGGAAAAATTAGGAGTTGAGGAAGATGAGTTTTTTAGGTTTTTACGGAAATGTTTTGCTCAGAAGCGGAAGACTCTGAGTAATAATTTAAAGGCAGCCGGGTATGAGAGTCTGCAGATTTCGAAGGCACTTCAGAGTGCTGGAGTTGTGCCTCAAGCTCGTGCAGAGACGTTAGATTTGAACCAATTTGCGAAAGTATCAAATTATCTCGCTTTAGTAAATCAGTAAGCTACATGAGTTGAAATTTTGATTTCCAATCTTCCCTGTCAGCAATCAAAAGCCCTAGGCCAGTTTCGGCCCAGGGCTTTTGATTGTTGGGTCAGAGAGGTTGATTAGTGGTGTCCACCACCTC
>DAHXOQ010000010.1 GCA_027364815.1 Acidobacteriaceae bacterium
CAAGCACTGGTTTCCAAAGCCACTGTCGATCCCAAGACGAACATGATTGTACTTCCTCCGGGATGCGCTGAGGCCTACCAGAAGTACCTAGAGTTGGCCCCCGATGGACAGTTTGCCAAGGAATCGAAGGAAATTCTGGCCCAGGCTGGTCAGAAGATCACGTCTGGTTTCGGCAAGCAGAAGAAGTAATTCAACTCGGCGCGATGCGCAGGGTGAGAAAGGGCGCTTCCAATTGGAGGCGCCCTTTAAATTTTGGCGAGTAGAATTTGAGAATGGATTTAGAGCTGCTCAGTTACGGTGAAGCTGCGGAGATGATTGCGCGAGAAGTTGCGCGCCTGCGAGAGGACGCTGAGGCGAGTGAAAGAAGCGCTGAGGTGAATTCAAATTACTCGGAGTGGATGGCTTTGCAGGATGCGCGAGGGAGAATACTTGCGCAGAGGATCCTTGCGGACCGCGACCAACCAGCTTTTGCGCGCTCCACACGCGATGGGTATGCGTTGCGTGTTGGAGATTTGTTGCCCACTGGCACGACGACGACACTTCCGATTGCGGGTTCGACGCGCGCCGGAGAAGCTGTGGCTGAGTTGCCGCCGGGGTCCTCGTGGGAGATTCTAACCGGCGCGACGATTCCGCGCGGAGCTGATGCGGTGGTGATGCAGGAACACGTTGAGGTAAGCGGCGAAAGAGTTTGCGTCAACCGCGCACTGAAAGCCGGCGAGAATATTGTGCAGCAGGGAGCCGAAGCACGGGCCGGCGATTTGCTGCTTGCCCCGGGGACGCTCATGGGAGCCGCAGAGTTGGCGCTGGCGGCGAGTTGCGGCTATACGAAGATGCGCGTGCGCGCGCGGCCCCGGGTTTTGATATTGACGACAGGCGATGAGTTGGGGGAGCCTGAGATTTTTCCGCAGGCGGGCCAGATTCGCAACTCCAACGCTACACTTCTGCGCGGACTTGCAGAAGAAGCTGGCGCGGAGGCCATTGTGTTGCCGAGTGCGCGCGATGAGGATTCGGCACTCGATGATGCGATTGAGGCGGCATTGAAGACTGCGGCGAATTTCGCCGGCAAAGCGCCGGTGCTGCTAGTGATTGCAGGTGGAGTTTCTGTTGGGCGTTTTGATTTGGTGGAGTCAGCACTTGCGCGCCGCAAAGCGCGGTTCCATTTTACCGGGGTTGCGATTCAACCAGGCAAGCCGGTGGTTTTCGGCGAGATGCCATACAGCGATGCAGATGGTGACGAGGGCCCGTTGAAGTTTTTTGGACTTCCCGGCAATCCTGTTTCTGCGGCCGTGACATTTAGATTATTTGTTGAGCCGGTCATAAGTGCGCTCGCGGGCTCCAAAGCAGAATTGCCGCGTTTCTGGCCAGCGCGAATTGAGAACGCGTGGGTTGGGAAGGCTGTATTGACTCGTTTTTTGCCAGCGGTCAGCGAGTCCAGCGCGATGGGTGCGTTGGATGCGCCCATGGTTCGGCTAGTAGCTTGGCAGGGGTCTGGGGATTTGGCAGCTTTTGCGAGGTCGAATTGCCTGGTGGTGATTCCCGCTGAGTCGAGGGGGATGGAAGCTGGAGAAAAAGTGAGGGTTCTGCTGCGCTGAAGTAAGAAATGAATGGGATGGAAATGCAAATGAAGAAGACGCCAAAGACCAAGAAAAAAACGGGCAAGGCAACATCGAAACTCACGCACTATGCCACGACGGGTGAAGTGCGCATGGTTGACGTGAGCGCGAAGCCGACAACCACGCGTGTTGCGAAGGCTTCAGCATTCGTGGAGCTGTCTAAAACTGTGTTGCGTGAACTGCCACGGAATCCCAAGGGGAACCCTCTTGAAGTAGCGCGCGTGGCGGGGATTCAGGCGGCGAAACGCACATCTGAGTTGATACCGCTCTGCCATCCGCTGGTATTGACACATGTGGATGTGGAGTTGAAAGTGAGTGGGAATGGAGTGCGGATTATTGCGAGTGCGGCAACTACGGCGCAGACGGGCGTGGAGATGGAAGCGATGACAGCGGCGGCTGTGGCGGCGTTGACTGTTTATGACATGACGAAAGGGATGGATAAGGGGATTGTGATTCGCGAGGTGAGATTGGAAGAAAAGAGCGGGGGAAAGAGCGGGAAGTACACGAGGAAGTGAAGTGCATTGAATTCCATTCTTCGCAAAATGCGCCAAGGATGGGACCCGCAAGTTTTGACGGGTAGGGAGTGGTACTTCTAGTATTCCATCGAAGCAAAAATCTTTTTAATTGCGGAGCCCAACGATGCGTCGAGTCTGGATTGTACTTGCAATCATCCTTCTACTTTCATGCACAGTAACCGCGCAAAGCAGGGTGGCACAGACGCCGCCGATGGGCTGGAACAGCTGGAACTTCTTTGCAGAGAAGGTCACGGATAAGGATGTGCGCGCAGCCGCCGATCAAATTGTTTCGACGGGAATGCGCGATGCAGGTTACGTCTACATAAATATTGATGACACGTGGGAGGGGCAGCGCGACGCGAGTGGATTGTTGCATACGAATGCGAAATTCCCGGATATGAAAGCGCTGGGCGATTACCTGCACTCGAAGGGGTTGAAGTTTGGAATTTACTCCTCACCGGGGCCTAAGACCTGCGCAGGTTACGAAGGCTCACTTAATCACGAGGCACAGGACGCGCAGATGTATGCGGAGTGGGGCGTGGATTATGTGAAGTACGACCTGTGCAGCTTCAATGAGGAAGTGATGCAGAAGCAGGCTCCGAATGATGCGGCGGCACAGATGAAGCTGATGCATGCTGCCTATGTGAAGATGGTTGATGCAATCAAAGCGACTGGACGGCCGATGGTTCTTTCGCTTTGCCAGTATGGTTTTGATGCGGTATGGGAGTGGGCTCCGGCACTGGGTGGAAATCTATGGCGCACAACGGATGATGTGAATGCGACGTGGGACCGGATTGCGGTGATTGGATTCAGCCAGGCGGGACTTGAGAAATATGCGGGGCCGGGACATTGGAATGATCCTGACATGCTTGAAGTGGGGAACGGCAAGCTTACGCTGGCGGAAAATCGCGCGCACTTTTCACTTTGGGCGATGCTGGCCGCACCGTTGATTGCGGGCAATGACCTGCCGAATATGAAAGCGGAGATTCACTCGATACTCACGAATCGCGCGGTGATAGCAATCGATCAAGATGCGCTTGGGGAGCAAGGGACGCGTGCGTATTCCGAGGGCGAGCACGAGGTGTGGATTCGTCATCTTGCGGGTGGAGCAACGGCGCTAGCTGTTTTTAATACAGGCAGCAATCGATATTCGACGCATCCGTTTCATCTGAATTTGAAGTTGGCGGGGATAGAAGGGCCGGTGGACGCGACGGATCTGTGGACGGGAAAGACTATCCGTCTCACGGAAAATATGCCGCTGGAACTTGCAAGCCATGATGTGCTTCTAGTCCGGATAAAAGCGCAGAAACAAGGAATGGCGCATTGAGCGAAGGTGGAGAGCGGTAGAATTCGCTCACCACATTTAATTCAATGGATAGTTTGAACCGATTAGTGGTTAAATCTTTTATACACATGTGCAAGACCCACCGATGAGGCCAGGAGGGATAATGCGCACGATCAATCGCTACATATTGAACCGGGTGATTGGTGTTGCCTTGGCGGCTACCGCGTATTCTGCGGTAGCCTACGCGCAGAGTACGCCCCAGAGTACTGCAACTGGAGAGCAGATTACGCCAGCCGCAACAGCACAGAAACCAGCGAGCAACGACCTGACTCTGCAGGGTACAGTTACTGCTCCGACAGCTGAAGATGCGGCGGATGTGTATTTTGCACAGGGGCGTTATCAGGCTGCAATCGCTGCGTACAAGCAGGTTGACCCGCCAACGGCTACCGCGTGGAACAAGATGGGAATGTCATACCAGAAGATGTATAACCTTGAAGACGCGAAGAAATGTTATGATGCGGCGTTGAAACTCAGTCCCAAGAATGTGAGCATTATCAATAACCTGGCCACGGTTTACTCAGGATTGAAATTGTATGGCTCAGCAGAAAAGGCTTATCGCAGAGCGCTAAAGATTGAGCCCGAGGACGCACTGATCAACAAAAATCTGGGCACGCTGTACATGGTGCAAGGGAAGTTCAACAAAGGCAAACATTACTTTGACGAGGCAAGGAGAATCGACCCCAAAATATTTTCTACCAAGGGAGCGATGTCAGTAGATGAGCCAACCGATGTGCATAGTCGCGGGGCGATGAATTATTTTATGGCGCGGAGCTGTTTGCAATCAGGGCAAACGGATTGTGCCATCACGTACCTGCGCGCGGCGATGAACCAGGGATATACGACGGCAAAAAAACTGGCGACCGATCCGGAGTTTGAACGGTTGCGTGGGGTATACGCCTTTCAGCAAATGCTGGCTGAGCAGAATGCCAAAGCCACGCAAACACCCGCAAAATAGGCACATACATAGTGCTCATCACTAATAGGGAGCAGGCTTTGCCGTACGTCTTATAGAACGCATAAACTAGTGAGAGTGGTCCTTCCCGAGGGTTCTTTCGTCTAATCAATCAAGCGGAGACGCGGGCGCAGTTTCGAGCGCATCAGTAAAGCTGTGAGTCATTCACATATGGAGTCATTGATGAAGAATTTGAGAATAGTAGGTTTGATGATGACCGCGGTGGCGGTTGTTAGTTTATCTGCAACAGCACAGGAACAAGGCGCACATCAGCAGCCTGCGCCCCAAGCTGTCCAACAGCCATCCCCCCAGTTTGAACGACAGCGGCCCATACGCGCTGCAAACATGGCAGGCAAACAGGGGCGGGTCACCGAGGCCGCTTCCGATCATTATGTGATCACTACATCAGCGCACGAGACCATTCGAGTCAACATAACCGAGCACACACGCATAGTGGGTGGCCCCGGCCATATTCGGCAGCCAGAGCCTGCACCGACACAAGAAGGTGAAGGCGCAGGGGGCAGAGTACCCCAAGGCAGCATAGTACCCGCCACAATCTCACCCTCTGAAATTGTGGCTGGCGACTACATCACGACAGTTGGCGAGCTCGACGCGGCCGCACCCAACACGATTAATGCATCGATGATCGCGAAGCTTGATCCGGAACGCGTGAAAGAGATGAAGGCTCGAGAAGCGGAATTTGGAAAATCATGGCTCTCGGGAAGAATCACAGCTATAGCCGGCAGCAAAGTGACTATCGCAGGAAGTGTTGATGGCCAGCCGCACACGGTGCTGGTTGACGAGAAGACTAGCTTTATCCAGAGACGCGATTCGGTTACATTAGCCGATCTGCATGTTGGAGACATCGTACGAATTGATGGCACAGGAACACCTGGCAGCGATTTCCATGCGGTGAAGATCTCGGCGATGGGCGGACGTCTGGCTGGAGGCGCATTAATGGTCCCGCACAATTTGCAGGGTGCACCGACAAACGGACCCCAGCCGGGCCCGGGGACAACGCAGCAAGGTCCGGCATCTGGGCAACCCGCGCCCATGCCATCACCCGCTGAGCCAACCAACCCGCAGTAAAACAGAAGCGATCAGAGTAAGCGTGAAGAAAGGGCCAGCTTCCCAGTAGACTGGCCCTAACCCCGTTGGAAAATTGTTTGTACTTCCAAATCAAATTTTGCCGAATAAATTCTTGATTCTACACGTCGTTGAATTGAAGAGCTGCGGCAGTTTTCAGCATTTGTGCTATCTCTATTCTTCTTTCTGCAATTTTCCTCACGGTGCTCATCGGCACAACACAGCTTGCAGATGAGTAAAAATTGATGAAACATGTTAAGAAGGCGTGTGCGAAGTTGCTGTATTCCTGCGGCAATTTCCGGTTACACCGCCGCAAACCGCAATCCTTTACCTGCAAAAATTACAACTAGCAGAAAGGGCGCCTCACCCCAGCGCTCTTCCCATTTACAATCAAGAATGTGCAGCCACAAGAAAATTCACCTATTATTCAGGCCGAGAATCTGACCAAGGTCTACCACACGGGACACATCGAAGTGCCTGCGGTTCGTGGTGCGACGTTCAATGTTGCGCGCGGAGAGTTTGTAGCGGTCGTTGGCCCATCGGGGAGCGGCAAATCAACACTTTTTTATCTGCTCGGCGGATTGACGCGGGCCACGAGCGGTAGCGTTCATATAGATGGAGTTGACTTTGCGCAATTGAATGATGCTGAGCGCACACGGCTGCGGAAAAGGCGGATCGGGTTTGTTTTTCAGCGCTTCAATCTTTTGCCTACGCTCTCTGCGATGGGCAATATTGAGGTGGCTTACTCGATCAGCGGCCACAAGGAGCCGCTTGATCACGTCTACCTCAACAGCTTGAGCGAGAAGCTTGGCGTCGCGGGACGCATGAAACATCGTCCTTCGGAGTTAAGTGGTGGCGAGCAACAGCGCATTGCAATTGCCCGCGCACTGGTAAGCCGCCCGGCGATAGTGCTGGCCGACGAGCCGACGGGGAACCTCGACACGAAAAACTCAACGGCTGTACTGAAAATGCTGCGCTCACTGACCGACGACCTGGGGCAGACGACGCTCATGATCACACACAACCCCGAAGCCGCAGCGATTGCCGACAGAATTTTGCACATGCGCGATGGGCAAATAGTCTCAGTGGAAAAAGGCGGGGGCTCAGCCAACGTTTTGCCTGCAGAACCCGAAGCAATCGTGTCATAATTCAGCACCGCACGCTAACCGACTCAGTTTGACCCGAGGCGCGGGGCCCGATATACTTAAAAAGTTGTATCTGCGGGAGTAGCTCAGTGGTAGAGCATCGCCTTGCCAAGGCGAGGGTCGCGAGTTCAAATCTCGTCTCCCGCTCCAATCCGCCCTCCGGCGTAAGCCGGGTCGGCTACGGCGGTCTGGAGCGAACAGCATACAATCAAAGACAGCCCTGCCAAGGCGCGGTACCCAAGTGGTAAGGGAGAGGTCTGCAAAACCTTTATGCGTCGGTTCGATCCCGACCCGCGCCTCCAAATTTTTTCTTAAATCTATAAAGTGACTCTTGTTGCGATGAGCTTTCCTTGTTGCTTTGCAACTTTTGGATGGCGATTGCAATACGGTACGTTGGGCTTAAAAACGCGATTGAAGAGCGCATAATGGAGAGTGAGTCTGGCACGTTTGTTGCGACTCAACTGGAGTTCCCTTCCTTATGAATGCCCTGGTCATGCACCGCCTGCATTTTGCTTTCACGATTACATTCCACTATCTGTTTCCCATGCTGACGATGGGGCTCGCATTGCTCATTGTCATTCTTAAGACGCTGGCGGTTGTGCGCAAGCAGGAGATCTACGACAAGGCGACGATGTTCTGGGCGAAAATATTTGCCGTGAATTTTGTGATGGGCGTGGTGACCGGCATTCCGATGGAATTTCAGTTTGGCACGAATTGGTCGAGATTTTCGCAGCTTTCGGGTGGTGTCATCGGACAGCCACTGGCGATGGAAGGGGTATTTTCATTTTTTCTGGAGTCGGCTTTCCTCGGATTATTTTTGTTTGGGCAGAACCGGCTATCAAAATGGGCGCATTGGTTTTCAGCATTCGCAGTTTTTGTCGGGTCATGGATCTCGGGGTACTTCATTATCGTGACGGATGCGTGGATGCAGCATCCGGTTTCTTATCGGGTGCTTGCGAATGGATCGTATGAGGTGATCAGCTTCTGGCAACTGCTCTTCAATCCGTGGGCACTTTTGCAATATGCACATAATATGTGCGGCTCGGTTGTCACTGCGTCATTCGTCATGGCTGCGGTAGGAGCGTTTTATCTTTTGGAGAAACGCCATATTGAATATGGCCGCTTGTTCGTGAAGCTTGGCGTGATTGCCGGCGTGCTGAGTTCGATTGCAATTATTTTCCCGACGGGAGATCTTCAGGGAAAATATGTTGCCTCTCAACAACCTGTGACCATGGCGGCGATGGAAGGACTCTTCAGGACTGAATCCGGCGCTGGGATGGTTCTGATGGGACAGCCGAACGAGGATACTGAAACCATCGATAATCCGATTGTGGTGAATGACCTGTTGAGCTTTCTGATTTATGGGACGACGCGCGCAGAGGTCAAGGGGCTTGATCAATTTCCGCGTGATCAGTGGCCGACGACACTGCCGTTGCTTTTTTACGCTTACCACATCATGGCTGGACTGGGGACGTACTTTGTACTCGTGATGCTGATTGCGGTTTTTCTGCTTTGGCGGAAAAAACTTTTTACAACGCGATGGATACTCTGGCCTCTGATGCTGAGTTTCCCGTTACCGTATATCGCCAATACCGCGGGATGGATGACGGCAGAGATTGGACGGCAGCCGTGGCTGATTTACGGACTGATGCGAACGGCTGTTGGATATTCCGCTGAAGTCTCCGGTGGAAATGCGCTGTTCACGCTGCTTGGGTTCATGGGGCTTTATGTTTTGCTCAGTATACTTTTCATCATTTTGATTTATCGCGAAATCAGTCACGGACCGGAGAATGCCTCACACTCCGCTGCGCACTAATCAGGAAGGGTAATTGCAAATGGGAATCATTTGGTTCTGGCTTGTCGCTGTCATGCTGGCCGCATACGTAATCCTCGATGGATTTGATCTTGGCGTGGGCGCACTCTTTCTATTCCTTGCAAAGACTGAGGAAGAAAAGACCATGATGATTCGCGCCATTGGGCCGGTGTGGGATGGCAACGAGGTATGGCTGCTGGCCGGAGGCGGGACGCTTTACTTTGCTTTTCCGCTACTCTACGCTTCAGCGTTCAGCGGATTTTATCTACCGCTGATGATCGTGCTGTGGCTGCTGATTCTGCGTGGGATTGGGTTGGAACTGCGCAGCCACGTTGATGTTGGGGTTTGGCGCGATTTGCTGGGCGGGATCTTTGCATTTGCAAGCTTGTTGCTTCCGGTATTTTTTGGCGCGGCACTGGCAAATGTGATTCGAGGTGTTCCGCTCCATCCGGATGGGTACTTCTTTCTGCCGCTGTGGACTAATTTCCGTGTGGGCCCGACCCCGGGGATTCTGGATTGGTACACTGTGATCGGCGGAGTGCTGGCGCTTGTCGCACTGTTGATTCACGGCGCGCTTTGGATCAGCCTCAAGACGACTGGCGCTGTGGAGTCACGCGCACGTTTGGCAGTGTCGCGGTTGTGGTGGGTGCTGATTCTATTGACGCCAATCAGTTTGATCGCAACGATGACGGTGCATCAGTCTACGCTTGAGAATTATCTTGCAGAACCAGTCAGCTTCATCATTCCAGCACTTGTTGTATTGTCACTGTTTGGGATTTGGCAATTCAACAGAATTGCAAAACCGCTGCACGCATTTCTCAGTTCATGCTCTTACTTGTTATTCATGATGGTCGGGGCTGCATTTGGTTTGTATCCAACGCTTCTGCCGTCTGTCACGCCGGGGGCAAGCGATCTGACGGTAGCGCGCTGCATTTCAGGGACGCATACTTTGTCGGTGGGGATTGTCTGGTGGGGAGTGGGTATGATTCTGGCGCTTGGATATTTTGTGCTGGTCTATTCGATGTTCAGGGGCAAGGTGAATTCGAAGTAGTTGAGATACATGCACAATAAGCATGTCAAGCTTTGAGCTGCACTGTAAATTTTTACTTTCCGCTGTAACATTTCACTGCCAATTGGATTTAATCAAATAGAAGGTGGAACAAATCATGGAACTCAAAATTACGCATCTCGACAACGTCAAGTTCAGCATACAATCGCGCACACATACCATTATTTGCGACCAGCCCACGGACAACGGCGGCGAAGACACTGGCATGACGCCGCCGGAATTGTTACTTGCGTCGTTGGGTTCTTGTGCGGCGTTTTACGCGGTGCAATATCTCAAGACCCGCAACCTGGCTGAGGGCGGCGTTGAAGTGACAATCACGGCAGATAAGTTGAAGGCGCCGGCGCGGGTTGGCAACTTTCTTATCCGTGTCTCGTGTCCGGTTGAACTCAGTGAAGAGCAAAACGCCGCGATGATGCGTTCCATCCATGCGTGCCTGATTCACAACACACTTCTCTCACCGCCTGAGATCAAAATCGAACTGGAGATTCATGCCGCCAAAGCGGTTCAAGCTTGAGATGATTGGTGGTCGTATTTGACGATCAGGAGCGTAGCAACCAATACAATCGCGCTGCCGATAATCTCAGCTAAGTGGAGGCGCTCACCAAGAATGGTGATGGCCAAAATCACGCCGAAGACGGGAACCAGATAGAGCGAGATGGATGCGGTTGTGACGTCGAGATGGGCGAGCGCGGCGAAGAAGAGCAGCATCGACGCGCCGTACATAAGGAGCGCGAGGAAGGCAAAAGCGAGCCAGCCTTGCAGGCCGAGGGTGAGGAAGTTGCGCCAGTGAACCGGCTCTACCCAAATAAGCAGCGGAATGCTGGCGAGCGAAGCCGTGATGTAACTGTAGATTAGAATTTCAATTTCCTCGAAGCGCCCTAACAGACCCTTGCAGAAAACAGTGTAGAAAGAGGAGCCGAAACATCCCACGAGGATGAGGAGGTTGCCGACGAGGAACTGCGACTGGAAGAAGGATGCCTGTTTGAGATCGCCGATAGACATGAGCCCAACACCGAAGAGGCCGATGACGAGCGCGCCGACTCTGAGAAGCGAGATGCGCTCGCGCAGCATGAACGAGGCAAGAACAGCGGTGATGACTGGAATCATCAGATTGAGAATTGCGCCGTTTGAAGCCAGTGAACGGCTGATTCCCCAAGTCATTCCAAGTTGCGCGAGGACTTGGCCGACGACTCCGGCGATGATGAAGCGGATCCAATCTCTGGAGCTTGGCGCGGTTGCAGTGGGGCGCTTGCGGCGCATACGGATCAGGAGCGGAATGGCGAGAAGCGTGGTTGCGTAAAAGGGCAGAAATGTAATCGCGACGGGTCCGAGGTGTTCGTCCAGGAGTTTGACCGCAGTTCCCTGCCCCGACCACATGAGCGAGGCGAGCGCGAGGAGAAGAAAATACCACGCGGTGCTGCGGCGCTTGCGAATAATTTGTGCATCGGGAGTAATCGGCTCACTCATCAACGGGCCTCCACTACTTAGACTCGAGTACAATCACACCGAATTCATCAGCACCCTGTGAACTGCCTTCGAAGACATAGGGCTTGGAACCAAGCTCGCGCGCATAACGCGAGACGACCCGATCGAAATGCGGCTTCGCGTCGCGCGCGCCCAGGATAGCGACTGTTCCGCCGGCACCACCGCCTGTGATTTTTGCACCATAGAGTTGGTTGGGACCGAGTTCGTCGCGGACAAAATCAATGATGCGATCTGTTTCCTGCGCACCGAGTCCGCACTCGGTGTAGGACCAGTGTGATTGAAACATCAGATCGCCGAGGAGACGGTAGGCGCGCGCGCTCGATGCTGTGGCAAGACCGCGCATGAGTTCGACGAAGAGTTCAATGCGATTCTGTTCTTCGATTGCGTAACGTGTGCAGGCACGAACGCGATACTCAACTCCAGCGCGAATTGTGGTGAAGGGATCGGGATGGACATAATTCGAATCGAGGAGGAGGTCGCCGAGAATAGTTTCAGGAAGTTGCTGCTCGTAACGTGAGCGAAAGAGGGATGATGAGATGTTGCAGAGGTAGCCATTCCATTGCGGGTCGATGAAGCGGGGGATGGTAGCGGATTCGTCCTTGTAAATTGTGAGGCCTTCAATGGCGCAGATACGGCTGTAGCCGATGAATCCGGCGGCGCGAGCGGCTTCGTACTCAATTCCGGTGACTGCATGCTTGACGCCTGAGTCAATGGCCCAGAGTTGGAGCTCTTCAGGGAGCTTGACTGGAGTGAAGAGCTGGCAGGGCTGGCAAAGGAGCGGAAGAATGTGGCCGTTTTTGCCGAGGATGGAGGCAGCTTGGTCCATGATTCCGCAGGCGGATTCAGCGATGACATTCTCAAACCACTGGCAGGCTTCTGCGAGTTCGATTCAGTTGAGCGGAATGCCGTAAGTAGCGACCGCTGACTTCATGGTTGCAACTTCGACAGCGGCTGATGAGCTGACACCTTTGTTGAGCGGGATTTCAGAGTGCAGATAGAGCGTCAATCCGCGATTGGCTTGCTGGGGCCAGCGCTTGAGGAGCAGGTGGAAGACGCCAAGAACGTATGCGGTCCAGCGGATGGAAGGCGAACTGTTCACGAATGCGCGCAGATCAGCTTCGTTGAGGAGCGAGTCGAGAGAGATTTCAAAGTTCGCTTGCCAGCCGCTCTCATCCATTTGCGGATTGATGAGAAGAATTTTGCGATCGTTGCGGAGTTGAGCGGCGGCCCAAGTGGCTTCGCGGATTGGAGCTTCAAAGACCAGCCCACCGCTGTAATCGACGTTGCCGCCCATAACGTCCAGGCGGCCGGGGGCGCGTGTGACGTAGACGGGTTTTGAGCTCGAGAAATATTTTTCTTCTGCGTGAAGAGCGCGGATGGTGCTGAGAAATTCAGCCATTAGTGAGCAACTCCGGCTAGTTCACGAATGCTTGCGATGGCGTAATCGATGGCTTCCTCAGTGAGACGCGGGTGGATGGGGATGCTGACGAACTGCTCATGGAGAGCTTCAGCAACGGGGCACTCACCGGGTGTGTGACCGAGTTCGCGGTAGATTTGGGTGAGGTGGATGGGCGTGTAATGCGACCAGACCTTGATGCGCTTTTTTGTGAACATGCGCCACATGAATTCTTCTTTGGAGAGTGGGAAGCCGGGTGTGATGAGCACGGCGAAGATGTGGTGTGCGTGTTTGCGATTGGAGGCCTCAGTGAGCAGCTTAAGGCCGGGAATATCTTTGAGGGAATCCGTGTAGCGGCGAGCGATTTCAGCGCGGCGCGCGTTGAGTTGGTCGAGTTTACGCAGTTGGACGAGGCCGACTGCGGCTTGAATGTCTGTCATGCGGAAGTTGAAGCCGATGCCATCGAACTCAAGACGCCAGTAGCGCATTCCCATGGGTTCGACAGATTCATCGATGGGGAGGTACTTTCCCTTTGGATCGTAAGTGCGGCAGCAGAGGGAGCGATAAGAGAGCATGCGCTCGTAGAAATTGCGGTTGGAGGTGGTGATCATTCCACCTTCTCCGAGTGTGACCATATTTTTCTGCTGATGAAAGCTGAAGACTCCCATGTCTCCGAGTGAACCAGCTTTGCGGCCGTGGTACTCAGCGCCGGCAGCGTGTGCGGCGTCTTCAATGACGACGGAGCCGTTCGATTGCGCGATACGATTGAGCTCGTCCATGTCGCAGCATTGCCCATAGAGATGGACGGGAAGAATGGCTTTGGTGCGCGGAGTAATTTTAGATGCGACGCTTTTTGGATCGAGGTTCAGTGTTGCGGGATCCACATCGGCGAAGACGGCCTTGGCGCCGGCGGCGTGAATGACGTTGGCGGTTGAGATCCAGCTGATGGGAGTGGTGATGACTTCGTCGCCAGGCTTTAGATCGGCAGCGATGCGGGCAAGTTCCAGACCTGTAGTGTCGGAGGTGACGGCGAGGCCGTACTGGGCACCGCAATATTTTGCGAAGGCTTCTTCGAAAGCTTTGACCTTCGGGCCGCAGGACGGGGCCGATGCGTCGAGAACTTCGAGGATGGCATTGCGTTCTTCTTCACCGTAGATGGAACCGTGACCGAACTCGAGTTCGTAAATGGATTTAGGCAAATTCATGGAGACTCCTCTGGATGACCGCCTGGAAATCAGGAATCGGAGTATTGCAAAATTGTTGAAGACGGGTAGAAAGCAAATGTTGATGGGCACCACGCGGAGCGCGGCCAGGAGGCGGCTGATCTTCTGGCGCAACGAGTGCGGGAGGTATGCCAAGTTGCGTAGCGAGTGCGCTTGCAATCTGGTAGCGTGAGGCGGCTTCACTGGCGCCGGTGTGGAGAATTCCCGCTGCGTTGGGATTAGCGAAGAGCTCGAGGAACCAGGTTGAAAGCGTAAGCGCATCGATTGGATTGCGGAACTCATGTGTTGCTGCGCGAACGACCTCCCCTGCGGACCAGCGACGAATCAGCGAGTCAACGAGTGAATTGGTTCCTGCACGCGCTGCACGCCCTAGAACAAGTGAGACGCGGACGACGATTGCGGTGGGCATGATTGCAAGGATAGCTTGCTCGGCGTCAGCCTTGGTTTTTGCGTAGACGCTGAGAGGCGATACGGGATCAGATTCGCGGTAACCGATTTTTTTGCCGTCGAAAACAGCACCGGTTGAGGTGAAGAGAAGCCGCGCACCCATTTGAGCGCAGGTATTGGCGACGTGCTCGGGACCATGAAGATTGATGGCAATGGCTTGTTCGGGTTCACGTTCGCAGCGGTCAATATCGGAGATGGCCGAGAGGAGTAGAACCTGATCGGGACGTTGATCGCGCAGTACGATTTCGACTTGATGCTGATCAGTAATATCAACGACGAGGTCAGTTTCAGGACCGGTGCGGGAGCGGTCAGCACGGAGAAGGTTATGCGAGGATGCGGCTAACGAGGAGATGGCGGAGCCTAAGAATCCCCTGGCTCCGAGAATGAGGAGGCGGGGATGATCGGCTTGGAGGATCTGGCGCATTTGGTCCTGTCGTTCGGATAGAGTCACTCTGGTTTTGGCTTATGAAAATGGGTAGAGATTGTCATTGCTCTCCAATCAGGCTATCTTGTTGGCTCATAGTTGCAGGAAGTTGAGAATTTCTCTGAGTATAAACAACAAAGGCAGGCCAAGATTTACAAATCTTCAATATGGCAACAATCATTTGGTCCCAGCAGCAATTCAAGCGGCGTCCCCGCTCGGTTGGGCGAGGACGTTATTTTTTGCAGTTTGAGATTGTTCGCATGCGATAGGATTGTGAGCGAGCGCTTTGTATGTGGGAGTTTGCAAGATGCAATCAAGTCATGGAGAGTTGAAATGAAGACCTGTTGGAGAATTGGCCGTTGGGTGGTTTTTGGTTTTCTTATGATTGGCGGAAGTATGCTGTGCGGCGGGCAGGCGCAGAAGCCCATTGTAGCTGTCTCAGATCTCAATGTGCCAACCATCGCGGGGCGCGCAGTGAACCTGGATGCTGAGGGCAAACTGCTTCCGTGGCCGATGGCGGACAGCACGGGCTACTCGTACTCCGCATACTTTGAGAGCCAGTGGACAATACTTTGGGATCAGTACAATCGCCAGCGACTTCCCTACTACTATTGCTGTTTCGATTTTGATCGCACAACTTACGAGATGATGCCTGATCCGCATTGGGCTAATTCGACAGCGTATTTGCGCGCGATGATGGAAGGATTTTTGGAGCATTTGTATGCGTACTCAGGTGATCCACGCACGTTGACATTTCTGGAGTCGTTTGTGGATTACGAGTTGGAGCATGGATTGACGCCGAAGGAGTATGCGTGGTCCGAAGTGCCGTACACTTCAGCGAATCCTGGAGCAGTGCGTTACTCGGGGTGGAGCAACCTGGGCGAGGATTACCTGGAACCGCATGTGGTGGGTGAGGATGGTTATGGATACTTGCGCCTCTATGAATTGACGGGGAATACAAAATATTTGCGTGCGGCGATCCGTTGCGCGGATGCGCTGGTGAAGAATGTTGCGGTGGGCGACGCGACGCACTCGCCATGGCCGGTGCGGTTGTATGCGAGAGATGGTAAGGCACCGGGTGGAGCAATGGGTCCGTACTCAGCGAATGTGATTGAGCCGATCATGCTCTTCGACGAACTGGTGCGCATTGGACAAGGCGATGTTGCTGGATACAAGAAGACGCGCGCCGATGTGTGGGAGTGGTTCAAGCAGTATCCGCTGGCGACGAACACATGGGTTGGATATTTTGAAGACACGGTGCCGAGCATGGGCAATATGAACCAGGTGATTCCGCTGGAGTTTGGCCGCTATGTGCTGCTGCATCCAGAGTTGGACCCGGATTGGAAAGAGCACGCGCACCAGGTGATTGAGTGGGTGAAGACAACACAGAAGTGGCCGAAGTTTATGGTGCATGGTGCGTTGATCACGACTGAACAAGGGAATGGAATTAATTATTGCTGCAATGATCCGGGGCAGTGTTGCGACGATCACACGGCGCGATTGGCAGCGGTTGAGGCGCTTTACTACGCGAAGACAGGTGATGCGAAGTATCGTGAAGCGGCGTATCGATCATTCAACTGGGCGACGTATTTCCAAGGATTGCCGGGTGGTGCGCATAGTCCATTTGCGGGACAGTGGTGGTTTACAGACGAGTTTGCGGATGGGCCGCGACGCATGATGGATGCGTACTGGGCAGTGCCGGAATGGGCTCCGGAAGATGAGTCACATTTGCTGGGGAGCTCGTCCGTAGTGACGAAGGTTCACTATGCGAAGGGCTCAGTGACGTACTCGACGTTTGATTCGGAATCATTGGATGTGTTGCGGCTCGACTTCAAGCCGGAGTTTATTACGGCCGATGGAAGGGCACTGACGGCACGCAAGAATCTTGAGAGCGAGGGGTATGTTTGGGATGAGAAGACGCACGTACTGCGGATTCATCACACGACAGCTAAAAATATTGATGTGCAGGGGCAAGGCGGCAATGCGGTGCCGTTGTATGTAACGTTTGATGATCCACACATGGCTGCTGGAACGGTGCTGAGCGGTCAATATCCATCAGGAGTGATTGAGTGGAGTGAGGACCAGTGGCAGATTCATGTTCCGGGTGGAGATTTCGGCACATTCAATTTGGCGCTGGCCGATGCGAAAAGTGGAAAGGCGCAGTTCCGTTTTTACTCGCCGCGAATTTTTGTAGGCGTTGATGTTTATAACGGCAGCAAAGTGGAGTCGACGGTGACGGTGCACAGCCCGGAGTTGCGCGAGATGATTTATACGGTGAAGCCGGGAGAGTTGAAGCGCATACGGACGGGGTGGGAGGATCCGAGCTCGACGATATTTGTAGAAACTACGAATGGCGAGGGATTGCAATTCGACAATCTTGCGTACAGAGTTGATTGATTTAGCCAGTGAATGTGAGGGTAAGGCGATTGCCAGTTGGGAGTGGTTCGTAGACGAGATGGCTGGTGTATTTGCGGAGTAGATTGATTCCAAATCCACCGGGGGTTAGAGATTCGAGCGTTAATGGCGCGGCAGAATCGCCTGCATGATACTGAAGCGAATAATGTGGGGCCGTGTCTTCGATGATAAAAATGCGAGACGAGGAAGATGGTTGCTGGCAGTTGATGGTAATGAAGCTGCCCGGTTGATTGTTGTAACCATGGAGAATGATGTTGGAGAGCGCCTCTTCAAGAGATAGACGCATAGAGAAGGCAGTTTTCTCATTGACGGCAGAATCAAGGATTAGTTCGTCCAACCATTGACGCATTTGTGTGAGGCAAGAAATTTCGCTGCCTAATGTGATGGAATTGTTCACTGAATGATTAGCGTAACGAATAATCAAGATGGACTCAAGGGAAACGAGAAATATTTTGAGTTGATTTTTGGTTTTGGGGATTGGGAACAAACTGGGAATGGACTCATCAGCAAGATTCAGGAGTGATGATTTGCGCAATAAGATGCAATGGAAGTTAAGGAGCCGGTCGATTGAATTGGGTGTGCGAACACTTGTGATGGGTGTTTTGAATCTGACGCCGGATTCATTCAGCGACGGCGGACGGTTTGCTTCAGTTGAAGAAGCGATTGACGCAGGACTAGAAATGCTGGATGAAGGAGCGGAGCTACTGGACCTGGGTGGAGAGAGTACACGTCCGGGGTCACGCGCAGGGGATAAGGATGCGGCCGTAAGTTGCGAAGAGGAGCAAGCGAGATTGTTGCCTGTGTTGACGGGGATATTGAAGGCGCGGCCGGAAGCGACTGTGTCAGTGGATACGTATAAAGCGAAGACGGCGAAGGCGGCGTTGAGAGCAGGCGCGGAGATTATCAACGATGTGAGCGGCCTGATGTGGGATGAGGAGATGGCAGGGGTTTGTGCAGTGAGCGGATGCGGAGTGGTGCTGATGCATAGCCGAGGAAGGCCGGAGGAGTGGGCGGGCCAGACGAGGTTGGCGGTGTATGAAGTGGTGCCGATGGTACGCGCCGGGTTGGAGATGAGCCTGGGAAAGGCGCGTGAGGCGGGGATTTTAGATGAGGCAATTGTGCTTGATCCCGGATATGGATTTGGAAAGCGCTTTGAAGAAAATTATGCGTTGCTGGCGAGGCAGGCGGAGTTGTCAGGTCTTGGAAGACCGTTGTTGGCTGGGGTTTCAAGGAAGTCGTTCCTGGGACGGACGCTGGCTGGTATGCATGGAGGAGTTGAAGCTACTGCTCAAGCACGCGAGACGGCAAGCATGGCGGCCATGGTTGCGGCAATATTGAATGGTGCGTCGATTGTGCGGGTACACAATATTCGTGCTTCGCTGGAGGCAGCACGTATTACCGATGCAGTACTGAATTGTGTGTGAGGAAGAGCTAGGCGAAATTATCTGCCTACAGGCTCGGGCTCGTGCTCGCGGTGTTCTTTAGGCTCTCTAATGCGATTAATTTCAAAGCTGGCAATCTTCCATTTATCGTGCAGATCGCGCACGAACACCTGTGTATAACGATAATTTCCGGTCATGTCGCCTTCGTTAGTAGAGCCGGCGGCTTCAATACGGCCGGTAACGAGAGCTGTTTTACCATAAAAGCGAATTCGTCTATCAAAGAGATCCAATGAAGTGAGATGCATCTTGCCGGAGCGCAACGCATCCAGGGTTTGCTCTTTGGTTTTGAGCGTGCCAGAGGCAGTGATGGCCATGTAATCATCATCCAGCAGCGCGTCTAAAGCGGTGACATTGGCGTGGAGAATTGCCTGGCGCCACTGCTCGACGACAACTTCAATTTGACGGCGCTCCTCATGACGTTTTTCGTGAGGCGCACCTGAGTTGTGCGGCACCTGTGCTTGAAGTTGTGCGGGATGCGGGAAGAATGGCAGAACGAGAATCGCTGATAATGGAAGGGAAAGCAGGAGTAGTGCGGATGCAAACAGCCAAGGACGATGGGGCTCGTCTAGAGAGACCGAAGATGAATAGGCATTATGCATCTACGATACGGATGTTAGACGGCGCGGGTGCTGATGTCAAAAGAAAATATCTTATAGGAAGATGACTAAAAATTAATGAGGGAAGATTTCAAAAATGTTCAGAAGCGAAATATTCCCTCATGAGTGGTTATTTTTCAGTTGTTGCCGGCGCGGTGGTGAGTACTAGTTGCTGCTGATCGGCAGAAGCGACCTTTACATAGAAATCATGAAGAGTCGAGTAATCCTGCGGTTGAACAAAGGAAAAAGCCCTAACCAGCGTGCGGGCAATGGTCACACTTTCGGCATCTGATTCCGATTTGAAAGTTAACTGCGCTTTACCTGACCAGGGGATTTTCGCCTCTTGCGGCATGGCCTCAATGTGGAAGGTAGTTGGAAAGCGGTAGGTGATTTGATCGTTGGTTTGCTCTGAGAAGTGCATATCAACCGGCACTTCACGAAGGTCAGTGGAAACGAATGGATGGCTTCCACGCGAAGCAAAGAAGCTGCTCGGCAAGAGAAGGCGCTTACCGGTCACGGATCCGAGCGTCCCACTCACTTTGACAACGACCATCAGATTTGACTTTGCATCGCCGAGGCCAAGAAAACCCGAGGCATGTGCCTCAATACCTTCGGGCAACTCGGCTTTCAGCGATTGATCGAATTGTTTTTTGAGTTCATCTTCATCATTGCGGAGGCTGAGCTGACGCCAATGGAGAGCGCGTTGACCAGTGAAATTGATGCGCAGGATACCGGTGACATTGCCTTCAGCATCAACGGTCAGATCTCCAGTGCGAGTTGTGACATTGGAGTTATAAGCCATGTTTGGCGTCATCAACAATGCCTCGCGAGCGCCCTGCGCCTGCCTTATGCCGCCTACTCCGGAATGCTGCCAATGAACAAACTGGAAAGGGCACATTTTTTCTCCAGGGTCGAGCACCAATTCTTTTCCATCAACTGAAAGAATGACGAGGTCATCATCAAGTTGGCGAATGGTGAGGTAATCGGGAGCAAAGATAGCGCTGCTGCGGTTGACGACACGCGCTGAATAAGCTTCGAGGCCTGTGGCGCGCAACATGGCGAGATATAAAAGCGCAATATCCTGGCTTGTTCCACTCTTTTGCTTCCATGTATCACTGGCGCGTCGTGCTTCATGCTGACCCTGCTGTTTGAGTTCGGTGCTGCTTTTGGAGCGCGTGAAGTTGGTATTTTCCAAAGCTTGAACGGCGTCATAAAGCTTTTTGGCCTTGTCGAGCTCGCTGTCAGTGGGCGCAATAATCTGCGCGACCGCATCATGAATCGCGTGATCGGGATCAGCAAAATGATCGACGTCCCTTGACCAGAATTTTGATTCTTCAATCCAGAATTTTTTGCCGCTCGTCGCACTGGAGTAATAGAAGTAGACCTTATAGAGCACGCTCTCCATAGGCGGCATCCACTCTTCATTTGGCGCGGCAGGAATATCTGTCAGGTCCAACTTGAAGCGGCCATATTGGTCTGTTTTGACATCTGCACCAGCCGGCAGAATCTTCCACCAGATCAGCGTGTTGATAGGCCGTTCGTGCTCGTCAATCAAGTAAGAAAAGGCCTGATGCGGCTTGGTGTCATTGAAAGCAGCAAATGGATTGAAGAGGTAATGCGCTTCATGGATAAAGTAGGGCTGCTGAATCTCCCAGCGTGGCGATGAAAAGTGGTTGTCGTCATAGCGAATCTTGTAGGTGTACTCAAGAATGCTGCCGACTTCAACACTGGGGAGATTAAAGACCTTGCGATTGATTTGAAATTGCGAAGTCTTTGCGACGAGCAGATCTTCAGGCTTACCTTCAAGCGGAATGATGGTTCCGTCGGCATGAATTGTGCGCGCCTTGATATCAGTGACCTTGAAATTTTCGTTCGAATAGGGGAGTTCAACTTTAGCGAGTTCCTTTCCCTTTTCGGTGAGGACTTTGATACGCGCGTAGAAACTATGGAAATGGAGCGGATCATCGGTAGTTTCTTCAAGGTCGAGATAGACAGCAGCAGCGCCGGGGGCCTTGGGGTCGGCGGTCATGCTGAGCTCCTCTTGGGTGGGCTGTTTGAATTGCTGTGAGTGCAGCTTCAAACCTGAGAGACTCAAGAATAAAAATACAAGAAGAAGACATCTTGCGAATTGATTTGTGTTGAAATTCAATTGGAAAATCCTTTCAATGTTCCATGCTTTTGTGAAGGCCCTCCAAGAAGACAGCTACTTTTCAGTGTTGACTGAGGAGTCGGAGCGAACCAACGTAAGCTGTTGTTGATCGCTTGTAGCCACCTTCAGATAGAAATTGTGCAGGTCCTGATATTCCTCCGGTTTGGCGAGCGTGAAGGCCCGTGCCAGTGTGCGCGTGGATGCGACGGTGTCATCATCTGCCTTAATTTGAGCTGCAAGAATGGCATGGCCGGCCCAACTCTCACTTGTTGGCGGTGGCGCAGTTTCAATCTTGAAGTGCTGGGGGAGATGCAAAAGAATTTTGTCTGAAATCTGTTCCGCGTAACTCATATCGACAGGAGTTTGGCGCGTAGGCTGATCGACAAAAGTATGGCTCGTACGCGAGTTGAAGAAATAGCCGGGGAGCAGAAGGCGCTTCTGTGTTGCGTTTCCATAAGCCCCGTGGACTTTGACGACGGCGAAGAGCGCGGTGTCAGGGTTATCTAAATTGATGAAGTGGTCGACATGCGCCTCAACGCCCTTTGGAGCTGAATTGTTCAGTTCATTATCGAATTGCAGTTTGACTTCATCGACATCGTTGCGGAGCGCGAGTTGGCGCCAATGGAGAGCGCGCTGGCCATTCATCGCGTAGTTGATGGTCCCGGAGATGGAGCCTGTCTCGTCAAGGGTCAAGTCGCCAGAACGGCTGAGGGTGTTGTCCTTATAGGAGGACATTGGCGTCGTAGCAGTGACTGGACCGGCATCGGATTGCCTGATGCCAGTAGCGCCCGAGTGCATCCAATTGACGAGACCGAAGGGACACATTTTTTCGCCGGGATCGAGGAGTGTTTCTTTGCCGTCAATCTTCGCGAGGACCAAGTCATCGTCCAATTGCTGCATGGTGAAGTAGGTGTAATCGAAGGTGCCTTGATTGCGATTGACGACTTTCATATCGTAGGCATGAATTCCAGAAGAACGCAAAAGCGCGAGATAGAGCAAGGTGATATCTTCACGTGAGCCACTCTTTTGATTCCAGGTATCTTCAGCGCGTTTGGCTTGGTGGATGCCTAGTTGACGGAGTTCAGATTGTGATTTCACACGAGAAAAGTCAGTGTTATCGAGAGCCTGTACGGCCTTGTAAAACTTCTGGGCTTTCACCAAGTCCGAATCCGTCGATGCAACCAGGGACGCAGCGATGCCTTTCAGAGTGTTGTCGTGATCAGCGAAGTGGTCGACGTCCTTTGACCAAGCCGATGTTTCGGAGTTCCAGAAATCTTTGGCATTATGCGCGCTGGTGTAATAGAACTCGACCCGATATTGAATGGTTCTATCCGGCGGCCTGAAATCTTCATTTGGAGAAGCGGGAATGTCAGAGAGGTCAAGGCTGTATGTACCTTTGACGTCAGTTTTCAATTCGGTACCTTGCGGCAATTTTGTAACGGATACGAGTCGCAAAGGTTCTCCCTTGGAATTAACCAGATATGATCCAGACGCCGCGTCACGATTCTTTTGGAAGTCTCTGAAAGGGATGAAGCTGTAATGCGCCTGATGAACAAATAGCGGGTGCTGAATTTCCCAATGTGGAGAGGTATAGCCGCGGTCATCGTTTCGTAATTTATAACGGTACTCGATGATGCTACCAACTTCGACACTGGGTAGATTGAAGACCTTGTGATCGACTCTGTTCTCACCTGTTTTGACAGCTAGAAGCTCATCAGGCTTTCCATCAAGAGGAATGACTGTGCCATCGGAATGAATTGTGCGAGCCTTTATGTCATCAACGCGCATAAAGGGTTGGGCGAAATAGATGTCGACAGTCGCGTATTCCTTGCCTTTTTCTGTGAGCACTTTGATGCGTGCAGAGATGGTGCGCACGTGCATCTCGTCATCGGTTTCGTCTGAGTAGTTGAGATAGACAGCAGCCGCGCCGGGAGCCTTGGGGTCGGCGGTCATGCTGAGCTCCTCCGGTGAGGGTTGCTTGAATTGGGCATGAAGAGCGGTTGGAGCAAGGGTGAGTATAGAGCAGGCCAGAGCTAATAGTTGCAGATAGGATGAGCGAAAGTTGATTTTCACAGAAGCGTCCTTTGCTGTTTTGAAAATAACCATTGATGAGTACAAATACTGCTTGAGTGCTGGAGGGTTTCTGTTTGCAGAACTGCTTGCCTCATGAGCCCGTGTTTCTGATTGCTTTACTGCTTTTTGAGTACTGCAGTTCCTTTTTCATCGCGCAGGATGGAACTCTCTACCCTGCGGTAGTCGGAGGCTTTGCCGGGCGGGAGCTCGACTTGCTTGACCTGATAATCGCGCTCGTAGTGCAGCTTGTCATCCTTGGTGGTGGTTTTGGAATGATAGCTGACAAAGTCAGTGTCAACGTCAACAGGGTCGGGCGTTTCATCGACGACGTAGCCGGGAGGGAGGGTGATATCAAAGCTCTCATGCCAGTGTCCAATTGCAGAGAGATCAATGGGAACGGTGCGGAGTTTGTCGTCAAAGTATTTGGTATAGGAATCGACCACATGAGGACGAACAAGGAGTAAGGGGCCGGTCTGATGGGCATATTGCTTAGCAGTGATTTTGTAATGGAATTCGAGAGGCTTATCGAGCGCGGAAGGCTGGGTGAAGGTGAAGCTATCCAGCACAACGCCGGGGACATCGTCGGCAATATGTTTTTCCCAATACTCGTGAAGCTCCTTTTCGTCGGTGTATTTGATGAACATACGGTATTCAGCGCCATCGGGTCCTGCGTGCGATGAATCGACGGAACCGGTCAGAGTTCCATCTGGAAGCAAGGTAAAATTACCAGTGCTCACGTTGGAGTTTGTGTCTGGGTTGAGTACGGGAATGGCCAGGATTTGGCTATCATCACCCGCACCAAGGATTCCGTAGCTGCCTTGCTCATAGCTGGGCAAGTTGCCCACGGCGGTGCGCTCGTTGGTTGGATCGAAGATGAGATAGCGTTTTCCGTTTTTGGCAACGGTGATGGCTTGAAGTCGCGGGTCATGATTGTCGGCGGGAATCTCGATGGCGGTGATCATGTGATCGCCGTAGAGCGAGGGCGAATCGGGATCAACGACGCCGCGACGATCATCTACAGCGAGATAGTTGGCTTTGATGCCAGCGACTTGGAGCATGGAGATGAGGATGGTGGTTTTATCTTTGCAATCGCCGTAACGATTGCGAAAGATGTCGGAAGCAGGATGAGCCTGGAAACCTCCGATACCGCGCGAGATGATGAAGTAGCGAATGTTTTTCTGAATGTACTCGGTGATGCGCGATAGCTTGGTGTAGAGATCGGGCGCACCTGCGATGAGCTCTTGAGTTTTGGCGGTGATTTCAGGAGACGGGTCGGGGCGATGTGATTCGAGATTCGACATCCACTGACCGATGGCTCGCCACTGGGCGTCTTTATTTTTCGAATCGAGTCCCTGGGC
>DAHXOQ010000110.1 GCA_027364815.1 Acidobacteriaceae bacterium
TCTCGTGCGCATTGAAGAGATCATCGACCAGATCACCTTCGTCATTCGTTTCCTCGCCGGCTTTTCCATCTTTGCAGGGCTCATGATTCTCGCCTCCAGCATCAGCAGCACACGCTTCCGCCGCATGAGAGAAGCTGTGATCCTCAAAACCCTCGGCGCATCACGCCTGCACATCATCCGCGTCTTCTCTGTCGAGTTCACTGTACTCGGCATTCTCGCCGGAGCCGTCGGAGTACTCTTCGCCAATCTTTTTATCATGTTTTTGCTGCATCGGATGACCCTTGAATTTCATTTCAACGCCACGGCCTCACTCACTGCGTTGATTGGCACCGCGCTGCTTGCAACGACCACCGGCTGGATTACCAGCCATCGCATTCTTGGTCTGCGCCCGTTGGAGATACTGCGAGACGAATAAAATCACGCACGACTCTCAAAAAAATCGCCGGATTGAAATCAATCAATCCGGCGTAAATGCTTGCTCACATTTAGAAGTTAAAAATCATCGCTCACATCCACAACCGGCAGCACATCATTCTCACGCGCGAACCAGACGTAAAGCGTCGGCAAGAGAAAGACGCCAATCACCAGGTTCGCGAGCAGCCCGCCCACAATCACAATCGCAAATGGCCGCTGCGAATCCGAACCAATCGCATGTGAAAGCGCCGCCGGCAGCAAGCCCAGCGTCGCCACCAGCATCGTCATCATGATCGGGCGCAAGCGCAGAACCGCGCCTTCAACAGCCGCTTCAACAATGTGCTCGTGCGTGGACTCTTCCATGCCCTTGCGTCGCGCGCGCAACTGGTTGATGTATTCGAGCATGATCACGCCCGTCTGCACTGAAACGCCAAACAATGCCAGGAAACCAACCGCCGATGAAACAGAAAAATTCGTATGCGTGATGAACAGCGCCAGCGGCCCGCCGATTGAAGCCATGATCACGCTGATCAAAATCAGCACCGCCCACTTGAAGGACCTGAACATTGTGTAGAGAATCAGGAAGATCACCATCACGGTAATCGGAATCACAATCGCCATGCGCTTATCGGCGCGCTTCTGGCTCTCGTATTCGCCAGCCCACTCCGTGTGATAACCCGCAGGCAACTGCACATTCTTGCTTACTTTGCCGATTGCCTCTTCCACCGTCGATCCAAGATCGCGTCCGCGCACCGAGTACTTGATCGCAATGTAACGCTGACCCGCCTCGCGATAGATTTCTTCGGCTCCATCATCGGTCGAGACTTTTGTAAGCTGGCTCAGAGAGACCCGCTCACCGGAAGGCGAGAGCAGACGAACCTCGTTGATCGCATCGCGCGTATCGCGATAATCCTTCTGGTACCGCAACGTCACATCAAAGCGCGCCTCGCCTTTTTGAAGCTGCGTCAGTGCATTGGCGCCCACGGCAGTTTGCAGCGCATCCTGCACGTCTGCTACGTTAATTCCCCAGCGCGCGGCCGCATTGCGATCAACAGTGTAATTCAGATTCGGCTGTCCGATGATGCGGAAAATTCCCAAATCCTCAATTCCGCGCACCGTCTCCATCTGCGCCTGAATCTCTTCGGCCTTCTTTTCGAGCGTGCGCAGATCGTCGCCATAGAGCTTCACTGCAAGCTCGCCCTTCACGCCGGAGACAGCTTCTTCCATGTTGTCGGAGATGGGCTGTGAAAAATTCCAGATCACGCCTGGAAATTTCTGCAACTCCTTGTTGATTGCGGCAATCAACTGATCCTTATCCTGATGAAACGCGGGACGCCACTCTTCCTTGCGCTTCAGGTCGACAAAGTATTCCGTGTTGAAGAAACCGGTCGTATCCGTTCCATCATCGGGACGGCCTGTCTGGCTGACCACCTGCGTCACTTCAGGAAACGATGCCATTACCAGGCGAGCCTTGTTGGTGAAATCAATACTAGCGGTCGGCCCCTCGCTCGGCGCCAACGTGCCTCTCACCCAGATTGCGCCTTCGTCGAGATGGGGCAGAAACTCCGAGCCGATTGCGCCACCGACAGTAAGATAAACAGCGCCCAAAAACAGCGCTGCTGCAATACCCACGGTCCATTTGCGGTTCTCAACCGCAGCGCGGACGGCCACCCGATAACGCCGGATAACCCAGTGCAGCACCGGGTTTTCCCATTCTTTGGCGCCATTGCGAAAAAGAATACTCGCCAGTACCGGAGCAATGATGATGGAGAATGTCAGCGCACCCAGCAGTGCAAAGGCCACCGTCCATGCCATTGGCTTGAAGAGTCGCCCCTCAACAGCCTGCAAGGTAAAGATGGGCAGGTAAGCCGTGATGATGATTCCGATGGCGAAGAAAACCGGGCGTTGGACTTCGTGCGTGGCTTCGCGGATTTTTTGCGCAGGCGTGCGCGTATCATCCGGATGAGAAAGATGCCGCACAATATTTTCAATCATCACCACCGTGCCGTCGACCACCATTCCAAAATCCAGCGCGCCGAGTGAAAGCAGGTTCGCCGGAATGTGGCTGATGTCGAGACAAATGGATGCGAAGAGCAGGGCGAAGGGAATCGTCAGCGCGACGATGATTGCTCCGCGAACATTGCCGAGAAAGAGAAAGAGAATGATTGAAACAAGAATCACGCCCTCGGTCAAATTGTGTTCAACCGTCTCAACCGTATAAGAGACCAGCTTCGAGCGATCGAGGAAGGGAACAATCTGCACGCCCTTTGGCAGAATCGTTTTGTTCAGCTCATCAACCTTCGCATGAATCCCTTCGAGCACGGGGTCGGAATCATCGCCCTTCTGCAGCAGCACAATGCCTTCAACCGTATCTGCATTGTCGAGGATCGTTCCGTCTGCGCGGTGTGTTGCGCGGCCAATCTGACCGAGGCGAATCTTCGGCCCCTGCTCAACCGTGGCAATCTGCTTCACCTTGATTGATGCGCCATTCGACGTCTTGATGACCGTGTTCTCAATATCCTGAACGCTGGTATACAGACCTATCGACTGCACGTTGATCTGCTGCGCGCCTTCTTCAATAAAGCTGCCGCCGCCATTCGTGTTGTTGTTGGTGATCTGCTGCTCAACCTGCGAGATGCTCAGCCCGTAGGAGACAAGCTTCTCCGGATCAAGCTTGATCTGGTATTCCTTCGTCGGCCCGCCGAAACTCGAAACATCAACCACACCTTTAACGCCCTTGAATGATTTCTCCAGAAACCAGTCTTCAAGCGCCTTCTTCTCCATCACGTCGTAGGCAGGGTTCTTGCTCTCCAGCGTGTACCAGTAAATCTGACCGACCGGGCTCCAATCCGTGCCCATCTGCGGAACCAGATTGGCCGGCAAACTCACCATGCTCAACCGTTCAAGCACATGCTCGCGGTTTACGTCACTTGTTGAATCATCATCGAAGATCAACATCAAACTTGATAAGCCAGCGAGTGTCGTCGAGCGCAGATGTGTCAGATGCGGAATGCCAGCCATCTGAATCTCCACCGGAACCGTCACCTGGCGCTCAATCTCTTCCGCGCTGCGCCCTGGCCACTGCGTAATCACCTGCACGTAATTGTTGGCTACGTCGGGGTACGCTTCGACGGGCAGATTTCTGAAGCTGACAATACCCCAAAGCAGGAGCACAAAGGCCCCGCCCAGCACCAGCCACCGACTCTTCAGCGCAAAATCAACCAGAGCTCGAATCATTTACTGGCTCCCCGCGGCTTCCAGTGACAATGCGTCGGCCACAACCTGTTGTCCTGGATTCAGGCCTGAAAGAATCTCCTGACGGTTCCCCTCAACCATTTTTCCCGCCTTCACTTCTGTGCGCCGGAAGGCGCTGTCGCTAGCCGGCAGAAAGACCCAGTCACGATCATGCAAATGCAGAACGGCATTTGCGGGAACAATCGTGTGGGTCTCCTTGGTGCGTCCTTCAAAAGTCGCCGTGGCAAACATGCCCAGCTTCAGATAGCCGGGGTTCTGCACTTCAAGCCGCACCTTGGCCGTGCGCAGCGACGGATCAAGAATCGGGCCAATGTCGCTGATGCGTCCCGTGATCGGTTTGTCAGGATAGGCATTGAAACGAATCTTCGCCTGCTGCCCCAACTGCAACTTCGGAATATCGTTCTCGTAAACATCGCAGACAATCCACACGGTTGAAATATCGGCAATGGTGAATGTCGTTGCTGAGCCGGACAAGCTCACACCCGCCGCTGAAGAATTCGTCACATTCTGCGCAACGATCACGCCCGAAATCGGCGCACGCACTTCCACCAGACTGCTGGGATGATTTTTGTCCACACCGAGTGTCGTCAGTTGCTCCTCAGCGGCTGTCAAATCCGCCTGCGCGTCTTTCTCTGAATCCTCGGCCTGCTCCAGCATCGCCTGCGAGATTGCTCCATGCTGAAACAAATCATCGGCGCGCGCGTATGCTTTCTTCGCCAACTGCTCGTCGTTCTTCGCCTTCAGATAAAGATCAAATGCGTTCGTGATATCCGGGCTTTGCACCTTGAGGAGCAACTGGCCTTTTTTCACGTTGTCATCAAGCCGCGCCTTGATCTCTACCACGCGGCCATTGGCCAGCGAGATCACCGGCACCTCGCGTGAAATATCCGGGAAGACAGCGCCAGTAGCTTCAAAAACGGGCGCACTCTCGTTCTTTTCCGCTGCAATCAAATGGAACTGTCCCGGATTATCCACTTTCACTACGTTCATATCCGGCACTTCAACAACCTTCGCTGGCGGTGGAGCAGTACTGCCATCATCCTTGCCCTTGCAACCTGCAAGTGTCGCAGTCAACGCCAATCCAAAAACCAGCCACGCGGCAATCCTTTTATTCGCTCGAATCAAATTCTTCATTGAATCACCTCATGCCCCACGGCCAGGTTCAGTTGTCCCGCTGCAGTCAGATACGCACCGATCAATTGCACGTATGCCAACTGCACAATGCGGTAATCGCTCTGCGCATTCAGAAAATCCATCAACGAGGCGCCACCATGCTGGTAGGAGTAGGTCACCGTATCCCGAACCCTGAGCGCCTGGTCGTTGTACTTTTCCTTGTACGGCTTCAGCAGCACGATGTTGCTGCGCACCTGCTCATAAGAGGAGTCCACATCAGCAAATACCTGTGCCTTGGTGGCCTCCGCCGTACTCTTGCTGCGGTCAATATCAATCAGCGTCCGCTTCTTTTCACCCTGATTTTTGTCGAATATGCGCCAAGGAATACTCACGCTTGCGCCGATCGTATCGCGGCCATAGGGGTTGTTGAAGGATGGATTGTAGCTGTACCACACACTGAAGGTCGGGTCAGTGGAACCATTCGCAATCGCCAACTTGTGATTTGTATCCGATTGTTGAATCGTCTCCATTGCAGCCCGCAAATCAGGCCGGTTCTCAAGCGCAATCTGGCGAAAATCATCGAGCGGCTTCAACGCGTCATTCCAATCAAAGATGCCCGTCACATCAAACTGTTCTACCGGCGTACGTTCGTTAAGCATTTGCAGCAACTGAATCTTCGCTGTCCGCAGATTCACCGTCGCCGATTCAATCTCTGATTCGTACTGAACTCGCAGCAACTCGATTCGATCCAGATCAATCTGCGCCAGGTCGCCCGCCTTGAACCGCTCACGGCTGATCTCGATGATCTTGTCGTAGTACTCAAGGTCTGCCTTCGCCAGTTGAAGCACGGTCTTGGCCTGCAGAGTTTGAATAAAAAGTGCACGCAGATTAAATAGGAGGTTGCGCTCCAAATCCTCATGATCGGAACCAGCAATCTGAGTGCCTTCTTTTGCGCTCTCCAGCCGCAACTCACGCTTCTTCTGCCGTTCATGCAGATAATTGATACTGGGCACAAGCTGGGTTGCAGTCAATGGCTGCCAGTGGGCAACTGTCCCGCCCGGAGCGGTATGGGGCACAATCTGAAATCCATCGCTTGAAAGTCCAATTCCGGGATTCGGCCGCAGAAACGCTGTTATCTCTGCGGCCTTCATCTCTTCCACACTGAGTTCATCGGCCCTGAGCGCAGGATTATTGGCTTCAAATTTAGCCTTCACATCATCCCAACTTAACGCCTGGGCGCCAAGGATATGCGCAGGCAGCAATAACAACGCCGCCGCAGCAATCGCCAAGGTCATTTTTCCTTGAGTTCGCATCATCATCACCATTGCGCCAGTATTCACACGGCGCTCACAGGTTCATCGTCAATTGATTTTTGTCGTAGGGGGAAGGATGGAATTAGAGTGTTGCGGGAGGAGGCCGGTTCTCAACACGGCGCAATGCAGGATTCTGCGTCGAACGATCCAGCAACTCACTCGTCTGGCTTACAACGGCGTACTCTGAATGATGAACAACCAGCGGCTGCGCGGGAAGAGAAGCCATCGCCGGCATGTGTTGCTGATGATGACCGCAGTTGCAACTCTTCTGCACGCAAGTATCCGTCTCGGCCGGATTCTGCGCCATGAGCAAATCGTCGCTCACCGAGATCACAGGGAAGAGCAGCAGCAGAACAATGGCAAGCGCCATCAACTGCATTCCGCGGTTGGAGTCACAGCACCGATGGTCTTTTCGGGCATATTGCATCCACAGCGCCATAAGCGTCAGGCACAGCAGCAGCCACGCGAAATTGAGTACCAGTTCCATCGTCTGCACCAATTTTATACCAGGATGCACTGCTGACATATAAAAAACCACCCTTATGATTCTCGATATAACGCAATCAATAAGAGCTAAAGAATTACTAAATAACTCATAAATGCCTACGGTGTGCCGCTCAATTCCACGCGAGCCTTAAGGAATTTCAATTCAAAGACATACTCGCCTCAAGCTTTCAGAGCCGCCAATCCCTTGACCATCCAGCCCGCTATCCGTATGATTAAACAGTTGGCCGATGCAAATTCGAGCTTGTTTTTAAGCCGCATTTTCCGTCCCGGCAAAGTATTTTGCCCCTTCGTTCAATGGTAGGACAGCTGCCTCTGGAGCAGCATATCGGGGTTCGAATCCCTGAGGGGCAACCATGACTCCTTCCGCTCCAATCAACACCCTATATAAAATGCGCAACAAGCTCTATCTCGCTGCCATCCTCGTTCTCACCTTCTTCATTTATCTTCCGGAAATTCGCTACTCGCTCGTTTACGACGACCTCATTCAGCTTGTCGGCAACACCCGCCTCACAGCGTGGAGCTATGTCCCCGGCTACTTCACCACGCATCTCTGGGCTCATCTTTCGTGGACCAGCCACATCTACTACCGCCCACTCTTCCTTCTCTGGTTTCGCATCGTTGATGCAATCTTCGGTCCGCCCGCAGACCTCTGGCATCTCGCTTCGATACTCGCGCACCTCGCCGCAACCACCTGCGTCTTTCTCCTCATACGCCGCCTGATTGGCAATTTTCAAGCCGCTGCACTTGCCACGCTTCTCTTCGCCATATACCCCACACAAACTGAAACTGTCGCCTGGGTCTCATCAAGCGGCGATCTGCTCCTGACTTGCTTCACCGTTCTCAGCGTTTACTTTTATATTGAGCGCAAAGCACCCATCAGTTGGCTCTCCATTCTTTTTGCATCACTCGCCATCTTCACCAAAGAAGCCGGCATCGTTGCACCCGTGCTCATTTTTATCTACGAGTGGATTCACTCCCGCTTCAAGAATGCCCTCGTCAATGCCGCACCCTACGCGCTACCTGTACTTTTGTATTTCGCATTTCGCTTCAATGCACTCGGCACAACCGTCGGTCCCGCCTACACAAACATGACAGTCACGGAGATGATACTGACCTGGCCGCGTTTGATCGCCGCATACCTCGGCCATCTACTTTGGCCCGTTCATCTCAGCGCCATCTACGCATTGCCGATTGAAGAATCCATCTGGCCACTGTTGCTGCTCATCATCGTTCTCGCCGCGCTCGTCTGGTTCCTCCGCAACGCGAGCCCCAACATTAAATTCGGCGCCGCGTGGTTCGCCATAACACTCGCTCCCGCGCTTGCCATACGCTACATTACCCCGAAGGATTCCGTTCACGACCGCTATCTCTACCTCGCCGCGGTGGGTCTCGCATTCATCGCGGCCGAGGGCCTGAAGCACATTCACTGGAACCGAATTTCAATCGCAGTCAGCGCACTCATCGTGCTGCTCTTATGCCTGACAACGTATAACAATCTGCGCATCTGGCAAAACGACATCGCACTTTTCAGCCGCGCGGTTGAAGTGGCGCCTGACAATCTCTCTGCCAAAAACAATCTCGCCTATGCCTATCTCAACGCCAACCGCCCGCAAGAAGCCTACCCGCTTCTACAGCAGTTGATTCAAGCGCAGCCTCTCTCAGTCAACGTGAATTACAACATGGGCCGCTACTATCAGCAGACCGGCGAGCAGGAAAAGGCAGATACTTATTTCCGCCTCGCCGATCCAAACTACGGCAAATAAATTTTAAAAATAAATGGGGCAAACAATAAAATTGTTTGCCCCATCAACTTTCAATCACGCAACCACAATCAATTTCCGCCGGACTTCACAGGGGCTTTCGCGCTGACTGCCGTGTTGGTAGAATCCTTCACGCAGCGGAAACCAATGCCGCCCGAGCGATCCATGCTCGGCGCCATCAGCAGCAACTTGCCATGCGTGTCATTGCGCAGCAGGTTAGGGAAGTACCAGACTGAACCCTGCGGATGATAGTACTCGCCGCCCCGCACCAGAGCTGCGCGCGTGTGCTCGTCGT
>DAHXOQ010000111.1 GCA_027364815.1 Acidobacteriaceae bacterium
GTAATCGGCGTGGCCAGGGCAATCCACGTGTGCGTAGTGACGGTTGGCCGTCTCGTACTCCACGTGTGCCGTCGCAATCGTGATGCCGCGCTCGCGCTCTTCCGGGGCATTGTCAATCGAGTCAAATGAACGGAAGGCAATCTTCGGATTGTGCTTGGACAACACCTTCGTAATCGCTGCCGTCAACGTCGTCTTACCGTGATCGATGTGTCCGATCGTTCCCACATTCACGTGCGGTTTCGAACGGTCAAATTTTTCCTTCGCCATAATAACTCCGAGTCCTTTCGTTGCTTTTACTGCCTGTTTCACTTGAGGAGCGCCAGCGTTCTGGCTCCAGCCCCAAAAACTTTCTCGCCCTGCTTACTTGCCCTGCGCACGGCCGATAATTTCATCGGCAATCATGCGCGGCGCCTCTTCGTAGTGCGCAAACTGCATCGAGTACGATGCCCTGCCCTGCGTTGAGGAGCGAATATCGTTGACGTATCCAAACATTTCCTTCAGCGGAACAATCGCCTTGATGACCTGCGATCCGGCCGCGTGCTCCATGCCTTCAATGCGGCCACGGCGGCTGTTGATGTCGCCGATGATCGTTCCCATGTGCTCCTCGGGAACCGTGACTTCAACCGCCATCACGGGCTCCAGAAGTACCGGGCTGGCCTTGCGAACAGCTTCCTTGAACGCGATCGATCCGGCAAATTTAAACGCCATTTCATTCGAGGCAACATCGTGATAGCTGCCGTCGTAGAGGTGAACCTTGACATCGACAATCGGGTAGCCGGCCAGAATTCCAAGCTCAATCGCGCCCTGAATGCCCTGGTCGATCGGCTTGATGTATTCCTTCGGAATCGTGCCGCCCTTGATGTCGTTAATGAACTCGTAGCCCTTGCCTGCCTCGTTCGGCTCCACGCGCAATTTGCAATGGCCGTAGTTGCCCGAGCCACCGGGCGGGCGAATGTACTTGCCTTCAGCTTCAGCAGACTTGCGAATGGTTTCGCGGAACGCAACCTTCGGCTCGCCTACGTTGGCTTCAACCTTGTGCTCGCGCTTCATGCGGTCAACGAGAATTTCCAAATGCAGCTCGCCCATGCCGCTGATAATCGTCTGTCCCGAATCTTCATCCGTGCGAACCTTGAAGGGCGGGTCCTCATCGGAGAGGCGTGAAAGTGCAATGCCCATCTTCTCCTGGTCGGCCTTGGGCTTCGGCTCGATTGCAACCGAAATCACTGGCTCCGGGAAAACAATCGCGCCGAGCGCAATCTGGTGATTCGGATCGCAAAGCGTGTCGCCGGTCTTCAATTCCTTGAGGCCCACCGCAGCGCAAATATCGCCGCACTGGATTTCGCTGATGTCCTCACGCTTGTTGGCGTGCATCTTCACCAAACGTCCCACACGCTCGCTCTTGCCCGTGCGCGGATTCACAACCGTGTCGCCAGTCTTGAGTGTGCCGGAGTAGATGCGAATAAACGAAAGCTTGCCGAATGGATCATTAATAAGCTTGAACGCCAGCGCCGAGAAGGGATCCTTGTCATCCGCCTTGCGAAGCAGAGTGTGCGAATGATCATGCGGATCGATGCCCTCAACCGCGGGAACATCAAGCGGGCTGGGCAGGTAATCCACAACTGCGTCAAGCAGCGTCTGCACACCTTTATTTTTGAATGCCGAACCAAAAATCACCGGGAAAATCTTCAGCGCGATTGTCGAGTTGCGGATGCCGGCCTTGAGTTCCGGAAACGTCGGCAATTCGCCTTCAAGGAACTTGCCAAGCAGCAAATCGTCGGTCTCGGCAACAACTTCAATGAGCTGCGTGCGGAAGGCCTGGGCCTTCTTCAACAGGGGGGCAGGAATCTCTTCAATGCTGAACTCTGCGCCCATCGTCTCGTCGTGCCAGAGAATAGCCTTCATCTCGATCAAATCAATAACGCCCTTGAAATTCGCCTCTGCGCCGATAGGAATCTGCAGGGCAACGGGACGCGCGCCGAGACGCTTGCGGATGGTGTCAATCACGTGCTCAAAATCCGCACCGTTCTTGTCCATCTTGTTTACAAAGCAAATACGCGGAACATGATACTTGTCGCCTTGACGCCACACCGTCTCACTTTGCGGCTGCACGCCACTGACGGAGTCGAACAACGCAACCGCGCCGTCGAGCACACGCAAGCTGCGCTCAACCTCAGCCGTAAAGTCCACGTGCCCCGGGGTGTCAATAATGTTGATGCGATAGTCTTTCCATGTGCAGGTGGTTGCGGCGGAGGTAATCGTAATCCCGCGCTCCTGCTCCTGCTCCATGTAATCCATGGTCGCCGTGCCTTCATGCACTTCTCCGATACGGTGCGTGATGCCCGTATAAAAGAGAATGCGCTCGGTCGCTGTCGTCTTCCCGGCGTCGATATGCGCCATGATTCCGATGTTCCGGCAACGATTTAGAGGTACTGTGCGAGCCACTTTTGATCATCCTTGCGGGCTTAACGCCCGCTGTTAATAATTCCGGTCATTTCGGGCGGCATTCCTTCACCAACCCACACTTCAAACTCTGTCAAGCCAACTTCCAACTCAACGCCAACACTCTCGTGCCGCGTTAGCGGCGTCTGCCGCACCGCAGGCGCCTACCAGCGGTAGTGAGAGAAGGCCTTGTTGGCTTCGGCCATGCGATGAACGTCTTCCTTCTTCTTCATCGCCGCGCCACGGCCATTGGCCGCATCCAGCAGTTCGTTGGACAACTTCTCGATCATGCCCTTTTCGCCACGGCCACGGCCGTAGCTGATGATCCAGCGAATCGCGAGCGAGGTGCGACGATCAGGCGCAACTTCAATCGGCACCTGGTAGTTCGCGCCGCCCACGCGACGGGTCTTGACCTCAAGCAACGGCTTGCAATTCTCGACCGCCTTCTTGAAGAGCTTGATGGCCTCTTCGCCACCGCCGCGCGCCTCAAGATTCGTCATCGCCGAGTAGCAGATGCCCTGGGCAGTCGATTTCTTGCCGCCCCACATCATCGAGTTCCCAAACTTTGTCACCAGCGTGGAGCCGTAAACTGGATCCGCCGCCACTTCCCGCTTCGCAATGTGCCCTTTTCTTGGCATATCTCAACAATCCTCAATCAAGCCGCCCAGCAACCCTCTAATAAGGCGCCAGGCTCTCAGCTAAATGTTTACTTCTTGCCTGCCGCGCCGGCCTTGGCGCGCTTGGCGCCGTACTTCGAACGGCTCTGCATGCGATTCGCAACTCCGACCGAATCCAGAGTTCCGCGTACCACGTGATAGCGGACACCCGGCAGATCCTTCACACGGCCGCCGCGGATCAGAACAATCGAGTGCTCCTGTAGGTTGTGGCCGATGCCGGGAATATAGGTCGTGACCTCAATCCCGTTGGTCAGGCGAACGCGGGCAACCTTGCGGAGCGCCGAGTTCGGCTTTTTGGGGGTCTGCGTGTAGACGCGCGTGCAAACACCACGGCGCTGCGGCGATCCCTGCAATGCAGGAGAGGCCGTCTTGTAACGTGGGGCAGTGCGCCCCTTCTTAACCAGCTGATTAAACGTAGGCAAAGCAAAACTCCTTACGACAAAACTCAAACCCAGCGTTGTCATCCGCGCGCAACAGTCACTCCGGCGTATACGCGCCCGAGTATGCAAACTGCACGCATGAATGCGCACAATCTGCTGTTGCTTCGCGTCTGTTACCTCTTAAGTCAGACGAGAGCTTCGACGGTGGCCGCGCGTTTTTCGCCTTGCAGCGAGAAAGCCAGCTCCGTTTCGCAGCTCCGGCCTACATAGCCCTCCAAGGTGGAGAACGCGCAGGCTCCGTAGCGATTGCCCCTGCCCTCTGCAAGATGAGAGCGATTTCCTACTAGGAAACTACTCCGGGACATTCTTGAGACTGGCCAATTGCACCCAGTCTTTAATGGCTCCCAAGCCCAACTTCCGGCCCGGTCTGCCTAACCATCTCCCTTTTTATTGTTCGCCGACCCACCCATTTTCACGGACAGGCCCGCAGGACACACGTAGGGAGACGTTCTTGCGGAACCTTCTAAAGATATCAAGAACTTGGCAAGAGGTCAAATATTAGCGGAAATTATTTAGTGATTATTTTCTGCGAGGGTGAACAAATCATAGTTTAAAGACACAAAAAAGCCGATTGCACCAAGATTGCACTTTATACAGTGCAATCCCCATGCAATCGGCCTTTTCAATTCCTTAGGCTCCAATCCACAACCCAACCACTACTCAATCGCGTGGAAAACCCAAGCCCCATTCTCCAATGCCATATCCGCCTGCCGCTTATTCGCAATCTTGTTCTTCGGATTATTCCGCGCTATCGCCTGAAGAGCATCCGGAAGCGCCGTCAAATCCTTCGTTTCCATAAAGACCACAACCTTGCCCGGCCCCTTCACTCCAGGAACGATCTCGTCGCGGATCTCCTTGACCTCGCGCGCCTTCAGCTTCAGCGGTGCAATCGTCGTGATCTCGTACTGGAATGTGCCCTGCGGATCCTGGCGCCACTCAATCACGTCCTTGCCGCCCTCCAGCTTGACCAGCTTTTTCCCGGCATCGGTCAGCTTGTAATCGGCCCAAAGCTTGTTGTTGGGGTAGATTTTGCTCAGCTCCCAGTACTTGGCCGTCAGCCCATCCTGCAGTCCGCTTTGGTCAAGGTTAAGCACCATGGGCGCCGGTGCGCGATGATCGTAATCGGCCTGAATCAGCGCCAGCGCCTGATCGTTGCTCAGATCGGGCTTGCAGCCGGTGGTCCCCAGACTCACAATCAGGACAAGGGCTGCAAATGCCGCCAGCCGCAGTGAATAGCGAGTAAATCGAACGTACATGATGGACTCCTTCTGTTTTAACTTGCCCTTGCGGGGGCATTCGCGCAGCCCCATAACTCTGTCGGCTTGCGCAATCACTTTCGCCCACTACACGCCCTCCGCACAGTGACGACGCGCACAGAGAACAGTAAAGTCAGGCAATATCCAGTCGCCGGAATTCTACGCCTGTTCGCCGTTTCTGCGCGAGAAAATTTCCACCTCATCTGCAATCAGAAGTTTCAGGCTCGCAGCCCCCTGAATTATTACGCCTACATTTTCGTTGTGCGCGCATCACATCAGGGTTATACTTCTCGCGTTCACTGAAATCAGAAAGTGGGTCCCAATGCTTAATCGCATCGCTCGTCTCGTCTCCTGCCTTACTTTGATCACAGCTCTATGCATCAGCATGGGCTTCACGCCCTCCGCAAAAGCGGGCACTCCAGGCATGGGCCAATCCAGCCCCGTCCCGCAAGCCAACATTGACAAGCTCGTCAGCCTCCTCAAGGCCAACAACTACGATTACAAAACCACCAGCTCACCCAGTGTTTTCGTCATCCACTTCGTCGGCAAGCACCTCTCGGACATCAAGGTCATCCTCGCCCTCGGCGGCGATGAGGACAGCGACATGGTCATCTTTGTCACTGTGACCCCGAAGCGCACCATGCCCGTCACCGCCGAGTTCCGAGGTCACCTCCTCGAACAAAACCACGCCCTCAACCAGGTCAAAATCGGCTTCGACGCCGACGGCGACCTCTCCGTCCGCACCGACTCTTCCCTGCGAGTCTGTGACGCACGCGATTTCTACAACATCGTCAGCCAGGTCAAAAACGCCTCCGACGACATCTACGGCAAAATCCAATCCCAACTCCTGCCGTAAAAGACAGTTCTTAGTTTTTAGTTGTTCGTTGCTCGTTGTTCGTTCTATGTTTCAAGTTTTTAGTTGTTCGTTCTAAGTTTCAAATTTTTTAATTGTTCGTTCAAAATAAAAGCTCCGTGCCCCATCCTTTCGCCTTTTTTCTGGCGAAAGGGTGGGATACCACTGAACTAAATCATCCAAAAATTTAGCTCAACACCACCAGCTTCGCTTTCTTTCCCAACCGAATCTGCAACTTCACCTCTGCGGCCCCATCAACCGCCAGCGTCGCCTTCTCCGCAACCTCATCGTTCACCTTCACCGCGCCCTCTTTGAGTTTCCTCTGCGCCTCTGCATTGGAAGCCGTCAATCCGCAAGCCGTCAAAACCGCAGCCAGCTTGATCGTCACGCCGCCCTCACCAACAAATTCCGCCAGCTTCAAATGCACTTCCTCAACATTCTCGCTGAACCCCTTCTGCTGGAACATCCGTGCCCAATTCTCATCCGCCGACTGCGCCGCCGCCTCAGTATGAAATCCCGCCGTAATCATCCGCGCCAGGCTCTTCTTCACTTCCATCGGATGTAGCACGCCTGAGAGAACATCCGCCTGCATCTTCTCAATTTCAGAAATTCTCAAATCCGTCAGCAAAGAAAAATACTTCCACATCAACTCATCGCTGATGCTCATCAACTTCCCATACATCTCATCGGGCGCTTCATTAATCCCAATCGCATTCCCCAGCGACTTCGACATCTTCTGCACGCCGTCAAGCCCTTCAATAATCGGCGTCATCAGCACAATCTGCGGCTTCTGCCCGTAAACCCTCTGCAATTCGCGCCCGCACAGCAAATTAAATTTCTGATCCGTCCCGCCCAGCTCCACATCCGATTCCAGCGCCACCGAATCATACCCCTGCATCACGGGATACAAAAACTCATGCAGGCTGATCGGCTGCTCGGCCTCATAACGCTTGTGAAAATCATCCCGCTCCAGCATCTGAGAAACCGTAAAATTCGCTGTCAGCCGGATAATCTTTTCATACCCCAGCTTGTCAAGCCACTCGCTGTTGAAGCGCACCTCGGTCGCGTCTTTATCTAAAATTTTGAAATCCTTGTCCAGATACGTCTTCGCGTTCTCATCAATCTGCTCGCGCGTCAGTGGCTTCCGCGTCACATTGCGTCCCGTCGGATCGCCGATCAGCGAGGTAAAATCCCCCACCAGGAAAATCACCGTGTGCCCCAACTGCTGAAAGTGCCTGAGCTTCCGCATCAGCACCGTATGCCCCAGGTGCAGGTCCGGCGACGGCGGGTCAAACCCCGCCTTCACGCGCAGCGGGCGTCCGGTCTTGCGGCTCTCTTCAAGCCGTTCTTTGAGATCCGAAAATCGAATAATCTCCGCCGCGCCTTTTTGCAGCAGATCAAGTTGTTCTTCTACAGGAGGAAATGTTTGCATGACTCTTTGAGTATAAATTCGACAGGGTCCAGATGAACGGGATTCTCTCGTTGCAATGATTCCTCTTTTCTGCAACCAACAATTTCGCTAAACTCTCAGTCCATGGACAACGAACGCATCCGCGCCATCTGCTTCTCCCTTCCCCACGTTGCTGAAACCGTCAACTGGGGCCACCACCTCGTCTACTGGGTCGGCGACCGCGAAATCGGCGGCAAAATGTTCGCTATGACTGACCTCGACGGAACAGGCTACGGAAAGCTCCTCTTCCACGCCGGCGAAGAACGCTTTCACGATTATCTCGAGCACGAAGGCCTCGTTGCCTCGCCCTATCTCGCCAAAGCCAAGTGGGTCACCATGCTCCAGTGGAATTCACTCCCCGCGCGCGAAATCGAAGAGGCTCTCGCCAATGCCCACGCGCTGATCTTCGCCAGGCTCCCCGCCAGCACCCAAAAAATTCTCGCCCTCCCGGCAGCCGTACGCCAATCATCCGCGCAGCAAAAGCCAAAGCGGCAGAAAAGCTGAAGGCCGAAGAAATCGCATTGGGAAGGAAGAAAAAAATCTTCGGCGCAAAAAAATCCGCCTCACAAAAACCCACACCCGTAAAAACTTCAAAACATCCAACCAAAGAGAAAAAAAACACCACCCCTGCGAAGAAAAAGCCAGCTCCCGCAAAGAAAATTCAAACCCCAACCAGAAAAAAATAAGTTCTCTCTAATAATTCCCCACCCGCTCCGGCCAGCATCGTGCCCCTCTCATCCCGGGCCGCTCAATCTCCCGGGGTGCAAATCTTGCCGACACATTTTCCAACCCGCAATGTTGATCCTGAATCAGAACGCATCTCCGCGCTCCATCACGCGCTCCTCTTTCTTCTCTCCGCCGTCGCTCTCCTCATCCTCACTGTAACAATCGCCCGCCCCCAGGAAAAATCTGTCGAAACCTACCCCAACATCCACAACCTACCCATCCGTCTCCGCCTCGTCGATGGTCACTCTGGATGCGAAATCAGCGGCATGCAACTCACACTCACCGGTGGCTATGATGAGCGCGACCTGAAACTCAAAATGTGGACCGCCGAAATCAAAACCGACTCGCATGGCGAAGCCACTCTCCCCCGCATGATCGCAAACCTTCCACTGCTCACCATCAAAGGCGCGCACCTTTCCGCATGTGAAGGCCAGCCCAGGCAGGGCTACTACAGCATCGAAGAAATTCGTAACCAGGGATTGAGCACCGTCAACGGCTGCGGCGACTCTGATCATGACTCTCCGCCGGGCACCTTCACCCTCATCGTCGAGCGCAAATCGAATGACGCAATAATCGAGAAAAACGCCGATCTCACAACCCTCAAATCCAATTCCAAAAACAATCACAAGAAAATCGATTCCACCAACAAAAAACTCACTCCCGTTGCATCCGCTCCTGCTAAAATCTCCACCGTCGAAACATCCAACTCCATCAATCCCGCGCAACTCAAATTCACGGCCCCGCAAACCCTGCTCCAGCAGCCAACTCCCAT
>DAHXOQ010000112.1 GCA_027364815.1 Acidobacteriaceae bacterium
GTCCCTTGATGCCGGGAACAACATCGAGCTGGAAGTTGCCCATGATGCCGTGACGCAAGCGGGGTCGGTCGGGATCGATGGAGTCGAGGGAGTTGGTGGTTGCTTCTGGTTTTGGCTTGGGGCGATGAAGCTGTGGACGGTCAGGATCGTTGTTGGCTGTGGTTGTGATGCTGGTGGAAGTTGTGTCTGTTGAGCTTGAATTTGTTGAGGTTCCAGAGCCCGTGTTGGTGGATGTGGTTGATGAGGAATTATCAGTGGAGGGTTTGCGATGCAGCTTGGGACGGTCAGGATCTTCAGGTGCGGTTGATGGGGTATTGGAATCGCTGCTGGAGTCAGGAGCTTTGGAATCTGGACTGGTTTTCGCAGGATGCTTGCGGTGGAGGACAGGTTTGTCAGTGTCGCCGAAGTCGTCAATTTTGATCTGTGTTTTTTTTGAACGCGCAACTTTGGGCTTGGGAAGCGGCTTTGGCGCACCGAGCCCGACCCATGCTCCCTGGACAAGCGCGGCATGCTTAACATCGAAGAGGGCGACGGAGTGGCCGTTGAGCTGGAGTTCGTACTCAACTTCGGGAGCGAGGGCCATGGGCTCCGGTCTCGATAGGTAGACAGTGGCGTCCTGCATTTTCTCGCCGTCGTAGACCATGACGGGGATGAGTCGGCAAGCGTTTGGTTTGTCGATTGCTCCGGTCCACTCGTAGACGGAGATGGCGCGCAGGGTGGGAGTTTTTTTATCGGAGGATTTGGTGGTGACTTGGCCGGGGTATTGGGCGAGGAGTGGGAGCGCAATCAGTGCGGCTGCTATAAGCAGGACAAAGTGACCGATAGATTTAAAAATCGAATTGCGTTGACGAACCACTTTCAAATCCGTACTCCTCAAAAGTCCAGGCAAAAACATTGATACGGTAGAAACTGCGCAGACAAACTCACGGAAGCCCACCCTCACAGTGTAAAACTACTTTGAGGCCGTTTGCCGGCCTGCGACTTCCCCCCGTTTGAAGAGGAGTGAATATGGAACTCAATAAGAAGGTAGCGAACTTTACCGTCCAAACCGATGAAGATAAAACCGTCAGCCTTAAAGATTACGCCGGTAAACCGGTGATTCTTTTTTTTTATCCCAGGGCCGATACGCCGGGCTGCACGATTGAGGCCTGCGGATTCCGGGACAGTTTTGCGAAATTGATGAAAGCAGGCGTGGTGGTGCTGGGAATTTCACGCGATACGCCCAAGGACCAGGCAAAATTCAAGGCCAAATATGATCTTCCGTACACACTCCTTGCTGATGTAGACGAAAAAGTCTGCAATCAGTTTGGGGTGATGAAGGAAAAGAATATGTATGGGAAGAAAGTCTTTGGAATTGAACGGACGACTTTCCTGATTGGTCCGGATCAGAAGCTGGTACACATTTTTCCCAAGGTGACGCCGGATGGCCATGCGGAGGAGGTTTTGGCGATGGTGAAGGAAATGAAGCTTTAACTGCTGGAGTTGTCGTTTGTTTCAGTAGCGTCGCCGGTTTCTTTTTCAGTAGTGACATCGCCTTCGACTGCGATGCGGAGGCTGCGCAGGAAGTGGAGGTCATTCTGCGTAAAGCCACTATCGTGCATGGCTTCGCCTTCGATGGTTTCAGACGATTCTCCTGGTTCTTTTTCGTTGGCTTCGGTGAGGCCGAAGGTGGCCTCGAGCATCATGACCACGTCATAGCCTTCGTCGCGAATTTCCTGCACAACGTGATTGATCTGCTCGCTGTCGCTGACAGAGACATGGATAGCTTCTCCGAGTTGCTGGATGAGTTCACGCAGACGGCTTGTCACTGGCACCTCCGAAGGTGTCGAAGGTCGGCAGAGTGGTATCGCCGAAGATCAACATTCCTCTACCTTACTTCTGACGGGCAAAGTGAGCAACTGTTCCCGTGTGTTGAAGGTAATTTTCCCACAAAAGCAAGAAAAAAGATGGTGAGAATGAGTGGCGAAGTGATTTTTGCGTAATTCTGCTGTGAATAAGCGAGTTGTAAACCATATTAGTCATGCTTTGAAGTGCAGTTGTTATTCTTAAGAGGGATGAAGCCAGAGACGGTTGGACGGAGTTTCGGGGTTGGATTGCGGGTAGTGGGGAAGGCCTTGGCGGCGAGCCTGGAGGGGAGCCAAAGCCCGAGCCAGAGTGCCGGCACGGTGAACCAGGCAGTGCAATCTACGCGGGACGCTGCTCAACAAGTGCGGAGTGAAGTTCAAAAGACAAGAAGCGAAGTGGTAGGCAAGGCAGCTCGCTCGACTGCGCGCGGCGTGGGTGGATTTCTGCGTCCGTTCGCGCGGATTGGCGGAATTCTTTGGCTAGAGGTGACGGGAGCTATTTTCTTTTTGATTGCGCTTTTTGTAGGTGAGAATCTTTGGCGCGTGAGAGATGGATATGCGTTGGGAGCAAATCATGGAAAGTTTTTGTTAATTGCCGCGCTGCTGGTGTTGTTTCTTTATTTGGGTGTGAGCGCGTTCTGGAGGGCGCGACGGAAGTAAATTAAATACATTCAAATTAAGTGATAGAGATTTTTAGATTTCATAAGTTTAGCAAAGAACAACTGCAGATCATTCGAGTTCCACTTCGAGTCGTGTTATTCGCTCAGGGTTTGCTCAGGATGATGGGATTGGAAGAATGCGCGAGATTCTCATTCTGCACCGAAGCAGGACTTTGTATCCAAATGTATCTTGACTGGAAAATGTACAGCGACATATCTCTTCCGATTCAGAGTCAAGTATCTCAGGCTTATACAGGTGCAGGTAAATCAGTACACAGACTGCCGCAGTAAGAGTGGATTTCAGTTCTGGTCCATAGTCCGCACTCCTTCTATATGCGTGCTTGTGGGCCGGATCTTTGTTGATAAATTCACTAGCCCACCCCTTCGACTGCGCTCAGAGTGGCTTCGCTACAAAAATAAAGGCGCGGTGAGCATGGAGCACCCATTTTTGTAAGTGGATGCGATTGCCTACAATGGATGTGTGAATACTATTGAGACAATTGCGGCGATTTCTACGCCGCCCGGACGTGGCGGGATCGGGATTGTACGCTTGAGTGGCGCGCTGGCGTTGGAGATTGCGGGGCAGCTGGTTAGGCTCGCAGCGCCGCTCGAACATGCGCGGGCGCGTGTGTTGTGGATTGTGGAGGTGACGGATGGCGCGAATGCGAAGGGCGGCAACGGGGAAAAAATTGATGAGGCCGTGGTTACTTATTTTGCCGGGCCCAACTCATATACGAGCGAAGACCTGGTAGAGATAGCGGCGCATGGTTCTCCGATGGTGCTGGATTTGCTGTTGCGACGGGCGCTTGAGCTGGGTGCGCGACTGGCCGAGCCGGGTGAGTTTACTGAGCGGGCGTTTCTTTCCGGGCGCATTGATTTGACACAAGCGGAGGCGGTGCGTGATTTGATTGAGGCGCAGACCGTGGCGCAGGCGCGTCAGGCCGCGAGCCAGATGGGTGGGGCACTCAGCTTGAGAGTGCAACCGGTGAAGCGCGGGTTGATCGAGTTGATTGCACTGCTTGAAGCGGGAATAGATTTTGCAGAGGATGATATTGACGTTGCGCCGCAGGCGGAGATTGCGCGGAGGATTGAAGAGTTGCTTCCACAACTTGAGTCACTTGAGGCGAGCTTTACACGTGGACGGATTTTGCATGATGGATTGACGTTGGCGATTGTGGGAAGGCCGAATGCGGGGAAGAGTTCGCTTTTCAACCGGCTGGCTGAGCGCGAGCGGGCGATTGTGACGGCGACACCTGGGACGACGCGGGATTTGGTGACAGAGCGGATTGCGATCAATGGGATTCCGATTGAACTTGTTGACACGGCCGGAGTGCGAGAGGCGCTTGAGGAAGTTGAGCAGCTTGGAATCGCGCGTACGCATGCGGCGCTGGCGGATGCGGCGCTGGTGCTGATTGTGCTGGATGCAACGGAAAAGCTGACTGAGGACGAGCGGAAATTGCTGGCTGCGATTGAGGAGCGCGCGGCGATCATTGTGCGGAATAAATGCGATTTGGGTGGGAAAGTTCAAGGGATTGATTCGACGCTAAAGATTGTGGAGACTTCGGCGCTGACGGGCGAGGGATTGCCGGAATTGCGCGAAGCGATTCACATGCTGGCGACTGGAGGGGCGGCGGCGGAGCCGGGTGCACTGACAACGCTACGTCATCACCCGGCGGTGGAAGAGACGATTGCAGCGCTGAAGAAGGCAGCGGAATCGAATGGGGCGCGGATTCCGCATGAGATGCTGTTACTGGATTTGTATGCGGCGGTAGGGGCGCTTGATTCGCTGACGGGACAGACGACGAATGATGATATTTTGAATCAGATTTTTTCGAGTTTTTGTATTGGCAAATAATGGAAGTAAACCTTGGCGGTGGTTACCCCCTCCCCGCCAAGGTCTTTACGGTTAGCTTTTTTCGGCACGATTGAAATCGTGCCCTTTCAAAACAACAACTTTACTTCTTGCCCTGGATGGTTTTTGAACCGGCGCCAACTTTTTTGGCGGCACGCTTGGCGGCGAGTTCGCGCAGTTCGCGTCCAATCGAGCTCTGGTTGATTCCGAGTTGAATGGCGAGGTTCATGACGTTGCCGGTTGCCCAGTAGACTGCGAGGCCGGAAGGGAAATGCGAGAGCGTGAAGCCCATGACAACGGGCATCATGAAGGCCATCATGCGGCGTTGTGAAGGGTCCATGCCCGGCGCAGGTGTAATCAACTGCGTGACGAACATGCAGATGATGATGACGGCCGGCAAGATGTAGAGCGGATCGACAACCGAGAGATCGCTGATCCACGCCCAGTGCGCCTGGCGCAGTTCGATGACGTTGGCGAGGAGTCGATAGAGGGCGAAGAGCAGCGGCATCTGAATGATCATTGGCAGACAGCCGCCGTACATGTTAACGCCTTCGGTTTTGTAGAGCGCCATCATTTCGGAGTTCATCTCGGCCTTGCGCGGGTCAGTGGTCTTGAGATGCGCGTAACGAGCCTTGATGGCATTGACCTTGGGTTGAATGCGAGCCATCTTCAGAGAGGAACGCATCATCATGAAACGCGTAGGCAGCATCAACAGGTTGAAGAGCAAGGTGATGATGACGATGGCCCAGCCCCAGTTGCTGATGCCGTGCACATAGAGGAAGCGCAGTGCAAAATAGAGTGGCTCAGCGATGTACTTGAGGTAGCCGAACTCGATGAGGGATCTGAGATTGGGACCATTGGGACCGCCATCTGCGGAGTGCGCATGGATGGAGTCCAGGATACCCATCTCCTTGGGACCTGCGTAAAGACGGACGCGCGTGTAGCCGCTGGTATCGCCAACAGCGAGGCCCAGAACATCGACGGGATGCTTGCGGCTGGTTGTGTCGTTCAGATCGACGGGGAGGTCGATTGCGTTGTGCAGTGTGACGATGGTTGCGCGATTGGGCGCATCGGGAAGAAATGCTGCGGTGAAGTAGAGGTCGCTTGCTGCGGCATACTCGTAGTCGCCTTCGAGGGTGGCGTTGCCGCTGACTTTTCCGGCAGCTTCGTAATCCTGTTTGTCGTCGACGGACCATGCGAAGACCGAGGTGGTGAGGGTTTGACCTTTGTGTGCGGGACGAACCGAAGGCGGAATGAACTCTTCCTGATCGCCAAAGCCTGCCGGCCACTGAACGAGCGAACGCACGAGCTGACCATTGCGCTTAACTTCGGCTTCAATAGTCACTACATAGGAGGAGTCAAAGTGGATGGTCTTCACTACGTCGAGGCCATTGCCCTGATAGTGGAAGGTCAGCGTCTGTGGAGCGAAGAGAGTGCCTGTGGTTGTGCTCGACGAGCTGGTCACCTGGTAGAGCGACTGGGTGAGTTGCGTGTTGAGCGCGGGCTCGTAAGTGAAGAGCGAGAGCGGGTAGCCGAATTTTTCTGATGTGTTTGGCTGGACGAGATCGAGCGGCTTGCCGACTGAGTCTTTGTACTTCTTGAGAATCCAGTGCTTCACCTGTCCACCACGGTTGGTGAAAGTGATGCGATAGAGCTCGTTCTCTATGGTGGTCTCAGTCTCAGTGGCTGCGCTGATGACGGGCACGGAGGGCGTTGCGCTGTTGGCGGGTTTTTGTGCGTCTTTCGCCGAGGGAGTGGACGCAGGTGTGGATGCAGGAGATGGACTCTGCGACTGCGGCTGGGTTTGTGTCTGCTGTTGCTGCTTTTGCTGCTGGGTCGCGTCGGGCTTTGGCTTGACGAACAACTGGTATGCAAATAGCCCAGCGATGACGAGGGTCATGACCGCGAACATAGTCTTGAGGTCACCGCCGCCACTGCCGCCTGTGCCCTGCGATTGAAGATTGGGATTGCGAAATTCTGCCAAGGTTTACGTCCTGTTCTTTGTTGGCGACACTCCGACGTGCGCCTCTTCTATCGTAATTGTTGGAGGTGCAGAATCGGTGAATACTGCTTGATTTTGCGCCCTTTTACGGCCGTTTTCAGGCAAGTTTGATTGACGGGTGGGAGGGACCTCATCCTGACCGCCTTTGCTGAAGGGATTGCAACGCAGAACTCTCCAGGTAGCCAGCAGGACGCCCTTCGCCGGGCCATGGCGCACAATGGCCACCTCGGCATATTCCGAGCAGGTAGGCAGGTATTTGCAGCCGCCTGGATTTAAAGAGTGCAGCGCGGGAGAGAGCCAGCGGCGATAAAGAGCGAGAAGATAGAGGAGGAAGTTTGTCATTTTTAATTGCGCTAGTCTGTATTGAAAATGCGACCCGATTTTGCAGGAGTGGAATCCTGTGCCCTACGCGTAGCCTCCGCTTCTTTTTGAGCCTGTGTTTGTGCCTGAGTAAGGATACGTACAATCTCGCTCTCGAGTTTCGCGTACTCGATGGTGAGCACTGAACGGCGGGGGTGGAAGATCAGGTCAAAGCCAGCTGGGAGAAGCTCTGTATGCTTGCGCAGGCAATCGCGCATGCGGCGCTTGATGCGGTTGCGTTCATGAGCGGGGCCCATGACTTTGCCGACAGTTAGGCCGACGCGCGCGGTGCTTAATTCACTGCCGGCGCGAGGAGCAAGAAACCAGCTCATAGAGTTTGATTGATGCTTGCGCGCGGCTTTGTATGCAATTTGGTAATCAGCATGACGACGCAGACGAAAACCAGAGAGAGTCTCTCGGGGGTGACTGGTGCGGGATGAGGTTGATTGATTCATCGGGCTGAAGAAGTCCAAATTTCTGTGGAACGAAAGCAAACCCAGTGGACGCTTGGTTCGGCGAGGGCGCCGCGCGGCTTCACTGGGTTGATTGGACTGGGTTCAATTATGGATTGCTGACTCAGCTTTGAAGACGGCCGAAAAGACTAGTCGCGGAAACCGGCGCTGACAGCAACGCGCTTGCGACCCATTGCACGGCGGCGGTTTAAAACGGCCTGGCCGCTCTTGGTCTTCATCCGCGCGCGGAATCCGTGCGTTTTCACGCGTTTGCGGCGGTTAGGTTGAAATGTGCGCTTGGGCATCGGAATGCGCTCCTGTTTCTCTTCTCAAAAATGTATGCTCTGCTCCTGCTAGGGACGGCAAGTTTTAATTATAACTAACTTTGGCTCAGGAATCCACCCCTATATATTTTGTCTGACAAATAGGTATCAAACACGCTTGAAAAATTCTCCGGCGCACGCTATTCTCTCTGTCTCGATTGCATCAATTTGAATTTGAATTGTGTTCCATTCTGCAGGACGAATTTTCAAAAAATTGCTCTCATTCAGCCCAATTGATCTCGCAACTCACCATCTTTCACCATCTCTGGTGCAACTGACGTGAAACTCGAAATTTCCTTTCATCAGAATGTAAAACTCCTATTGCAAGTTTTGTCGGCTGTGCTAATATCGGCAACGTTCAGTAGTTTTCATTAAGCGACCTGCGAACTGGAGATCCATCCGGAAGTTCCAAGAAAACTTCCCGGGCACATCACCCTCGGTAGCTAGTCAAAGGTTCAGCCAGAGCATGCGATGCACGGATATCGCGTCCAGAGTGAACACTTTTTTTAAAACGAGCGTAACATTGCCCCTGATCACTACCAACCGCATAGAGATCGCAAGCAAGGATCGTACGATGTCATTTGCAGCTTCCCCACTTCCGCCACCGAATCCATGGTTGCAAATACTTGCAGCGCTAGAGATGAAGGTTATTCGCCAGTCGTTTGAGACCTGGCTGAAACCGACCCGTTTTAGTCACTCGGCCGGACGCACGCTTTATGTACGCGTTCCCGCGCCCGAGTTCCAGCACATTGGCGACAAGTATGGGGACTTGATTCAAGAGGCGATTGACGGCCTCTCGCTCGAGATTGACGACGTTGCATTTGTGACCGCCGAGGAAGACCCCTCGATTCCGCCGCAGCGCAAGGATGGCGGGTTTGGTCCAGTGGCTTCGCATGCGCCGAGCGCTCCGCAGCAGAATGGAAGCCGCCGCACGCCGGAACAGGCGCGGTTTGATTGGTCGACGGCGGCGCAGTTGAATCCGCGCTACACCTTTGAAGCGTTTGTGATTGGCAACGGCAACCAGTTTGCGCGCGCAGCGTCACTAGCAG
>DAHXOQ010000113.1 GCA_027364815.1 Acidobacteriaceae bacterium
GTTGGACACAAAAGTCCGGCAACTCGAGCTCAGTGGAATTCGCCGGGCCCAGATACATGAGTACGAATCTCGGCTTAACTATGAGATCGGCATTATCAAGCAGATGAGTTTCGCCGGGTACTTCCTCATCGTTTGGGATTTCATCAAGCATGCCCGCGAAAAAGGCATCCCTGTCGGTCCCGGGCGTGGTTCGGCTACCGGCTCGCTCGTTGCTTATGCCATGGAGATCACCAATGTCGATCCGCTCCAGAATGCGCTTCTCTTTGAGCGCTTTTTGAATCCCGAGCGTGTGCAAATGCCCGACGTTGATGTGGACTTTTGCCAGGACCGTCGTGGCGAAGTCATCAAATACGTGACGCAAAAATATGGCCGCGAGCAGGTCGCGCAGATCATCACCTTCAATACCATGGCTGCAAAAGCCGCCATCAAAGATTGTGGCCGCGCGCTCGACATGCCCTATGGTGATGTTGACCGCATCGCCAAGCTCATCCCCGCAACCGTCGGCGTCACCATCGATCAGGCCCTCAAAGAATCGCCTGATCTCGCCAAAGCTTACGAGAGCGACAAGCAAATCCGTGAGCTCATCGACACGGCAAAAAAGCTTGAAGGCTTGGTGCGTGGCTCCGGTGTGCACGCATCGGCTGTCGTAATTGCGCCCAGGCCGCTGACTGAACTTGTCCCACTCGCCCAGGCCAAAGACGACGTAATCGTCACCGCCTATGACATGAAGGCCATCGAGAAGATGGGGCTTCTCAAAATGGACTTCCTCGGCCTCGCCACGCTAACCGTCATTAACGCTTGCGTCAAGCTGATCGAGACGACTCGCGGCGAGAAACTCGATATTGAGATGATTCCCCTGGACGATGAGGAGACTTTCAAGCGGGTCTTTCACACCGCTCTCACTTCAGGTATTTTTCAATTTGAATCAAGCGGGATGCAGGACATTTTGCGCCGTTATAAGCCTGATTCAGTGGAGCAGTTGACCGCGCTGAACGCACTCTACAGGCCCGGCCCCATGAGCATGATCGATGACTTTGTCGAGCGCAAGTGGGGGCGGCGCAAAGTGGAGTACTTGTTGCCCGAACTCGAACCCATCCTCAAAGACTCGCTTGGTGTCATCGTCTATCAGGAGCAGGTCATGCAGATCGCCAACGTCCTTGCCAGCTACTCGCTCGGCGAAGCCGATCTGCTGCGTCGTGCCATGGGTAAGAAAAGCAAAGAGGGGATGGCTGAGCAGCGTGAGCGATTCATGAGTGGCGCCGCAACTCTTGGCCATCCCAAAGTCATCGTCGGCGAGATATTCGATCAGATGGAAAAATTCTCCGGTTACGGCTTCAATAAATCCCACTCCGCCGCCTACGCACTCCTCGCATACCAAACCGCTTACCTCAAAACGCACTACCCGGTCGAGTTCATGGCCGGATTACTCACCTCGGAAACCTCAAAACCGGAGAATGTCGTCAAGTACATCAGCGAGTGTCGCGAGATGGGCATCAGCGTTGAACCACCCGACGTCCAAATCTCCGGCGCAAAATTCACACCGCACGGTAAGGCCATTCGCTTCGGACTTGCCGCAGTCAAGAACGTTGGCGAGAACGCAATCTTGGCCATCGAGAATGCCCGTAAAGATGTCGGCGGAAAATTCTCCAGCTTCTGGGAATTCTGCGAGAAGGTCGACCTGCGCGTCATGAACAAGCGCGTCATCGAGTCGCTCATCAAATCCGGCGCGCTCGACGCGCTGGGGCCCCGTGGCGCCATGATGGCCGCTGTTGACAAAGCGATGGAGCAGGGTCAAAAAGTCCAGCGCGATCACGAGCAAGGTCAGCACGGGCTCTTCGGAATCTTCAATGACGATCATGCCACTGCAGATGGCGTGCAACCCCTCCCGCGCGTACCTGATTGGGAAGAAGGCGAACGGCTCGCCGCAGAAAAAGAAGTCCTCGGCTTCTTCGTCTCCGGCCACCCGCTGGATAAGTACGCAGAAAAACTCAAAAACCTCGGCGGCATCATCACCGTCGCCAACGCTCTCGAGCGCAAACCCTCTGAACGCAAATGGGGTCAGCAGGACGATCCAGCCGACCAACTCCAAATCGCAGGCATCATCCACGGTCTCAAAGTTCAAGCCAGCCGTCGTGATCAAAAACTTTACGCGCAAGCCTCGCTTGAAGACACAACCGGAAAAATCGAACTCATCTGCTTCTCCCGCGATTACGAGAGACTCTCCGCGCAGTTGAAAATCGAAGCCCCTGTCCTGATTCGCGGAATTCTGATGGGCGAAGAAGATTCCGCACCCAAGATCGCCGTCAACTCCATACAGCCTCTCGAGGCCGTCGAAGTCAAACTCCCCGCAGGAGTGCGTCTGCGCCTTAACCTCGACCTCATCTCCGAAGCTACTCTGAACCAGATCAAAGCTGCGGCCGATGCCGCGCCCGGCCCCGGCAAAGTCATGATCCACCTGAAAAAGCCCGGCGAGTTTGAAGTCATCCTCGAGCCCGACCAAATGAGTGTCGCCGCCGACCGCAGTTGGGTCGAGCGTGTCGAAGCCATCGTTGGCCGCGGAGCTGTGCAGACTCTGAATTAATTTCGTAGCAGGTTTCTACTGTACGGCAAACGAATCCCCGCTCACCCCTCGGCTCATCAACTCGTCATTCGTCCATCCCGAAAGACCTTTCGGGTTTATCGTCGCAACCACGGTCCCGATCGTTCGCGCCATAAAACAAAATCCTGACAGCCCCGGCTTCTTCGGATTTGCGTGTGCCTCATACGCCATCGCTCCAGCCCACAACGTATACGTGTAATTCGGATCTACCTTATTCGGATCAAATTTCAAATGCTCATGTTGGCCAGAGCTGGCCAGAGCCTCCTGAAACGTGCAGGCCCGCTGCATATTCATTTGGCAACTCCGCTCAATCTCTTCGATCGCGCTCATGAACATATACGCAATCTCTTCCTCCCGTTTCAGTGTGATCTTCCCCTTGCTGTCTTCAATCTCTATCTTGGCCGTAGTCGCAAACGGCCCCGTCGCCCCCGCTTGTGCTCTCGTTTTAATACTGCCACCCGACAAAATCACCCCAGCCATCACTGCGCAAACCATAGCAATACGGCGAATCATCATCTCTTTCCTCCATTCTTTCTTTTGAACACTATTCGCAAAATTCCTCCCCTGTCACTAAAATTCGCCTCGCTGAATCGTCAGCAAATACCAGGTCTTAAACTGTGAGATTTTTAGCGGAATCTCTCCCAAATTATGCAATCGCGTTTCACTTTCACCACTCCGCTTCCGGATAGCATAGAATCTTTTATGGGCCCCACTGGTTCGGGCCTGACGGTACAGAGCACACATGAGCGAAAAGCAGACAGCACTTTCCCAGCCGCCAGCCCCCTCGCCTGCCCAGTCACCAGCTTGGCTGAAGAGTGAGAAGGCGCGCCACCCACAGAGACCTCTTCCAATGGACTTGATGGGCCTCATTTTTACCGACTTCCGCGAGATTCACGGCGACCGCCTCTACGCAGATGATGAGGCCGTAGTTTGTGGTATGGCACGCCTCCCTGGTACTTCGGGCGATGCCCAGGAAGTTCTCGTCATCGGCAACCGCAAAGGCGGCACCACCAAGGAGCGCATCCGTCGCAACTTTGGCATGCCTCACCCCGAAGGTTATCGCAAGGCTCTGCGCGCGATGAAGATCGCCGAAAAATTCAACCGCCCCATCATCTCTTTCATCGATCTCCCCGGCGCATTCCCCGGCCTCGGTGCTGAAGAGCGCGGCCAATCGGAAGCCATCGCCCGCAATCTCCGCGAAATGTCCCGCCTCCGCGTGCCAACCATCTCCATCATCAGCGGGGAAGGTGGTTCCGGCGGCGCACTGGCTCTCGCCGTTGCTGACCGCGTGCTCATCCTTGAGAACGCTCTCTACTTCGTCATCACACCGGAATCATGCGCGGCCATCATGTGGCGCGACGCCGCCCACAAGCAACTCGCCGCTGAAGCCATGCGCATCTCCGCTGATGAAGTCAAAGCCCTCGGCTGTGTCGACGAAATCATTCCCGAGCCGGCCAACGGCGCGCACACCGATCACGAAGCTGCCTCGGCCATGGTTCGCGCAATCATTGAAAAACACCTAGCCGCTCTCAGCAGGATGACTCCCGAAGAACGCGTCACTACGCGCCAGGCCAAGTTCCGCAACATTGCGCAGTTCTACACGGAAGTCTAAAGGTTGACTTCCATGAGCACACCCTCAAATCAATTTCCTGTGGTCAACGAAGCCGGCGTCAGCCGTCTACGCCAGTTTCTGCGCATGGTTCTTGCGCTCATTTATTTTTACGTCGCCTGGCGTTTCGCATCGCTCGGTGCAGCGGGTCTCGCCAATGAACGTTGGCTCCCGCTTCTTCAATCAGCAATGCTCGCCTTCCTCCTGCTGATTGGCTACGCCGGCTTCGGAATCGTCTTTGACCGCCAGCAACAACCCCTCGTCGAGCAAGGCCTCCCGCGCCGCCCGGGTTTTCGCGGCGAATTTGGTCTCGGACTCGCCTTCGGTTGGACTCTCGCGCTCTTCGCCGTCCTCCCTCTCGTTTTCATCGGCGGCATCGTAATCCGGCTCTATACCGGCGCTTCAGATTGGCTCGCCCTCATCGCTGAGGCGGCATTCTTCTTATGCGCTGCTCTTGTTGAAGAGCTCGTCTTCCGGGGCTACCCCTTCCAAAAACTCATCAACTCCGTCGGCTCTCTCAACGCCGCAATTCTCTTTGCCGCGCTCTACACTGTCATTCAAGCCACCACCCCAGGCTCAACCGTCATCAGCACAACCATCAGCGCACTTTTTAGTCTGCTTCTCAGCATGGCTTACCTCCGCACCCGCGCTCTATGGCTCAGTTGGGGATTGAACTTCGCATGGAAAGCCTCACGCGCACTCTTATTCGGTTTAGCCATCGCCGGTGTCAATACCCATTCGCCCGTCGTTGTCGGCGACCCAGTCGGTCCCTTCTGGCTCACCGGCGGCGGTTTCGGCCTCGATGGCAGTTGGACCGCGCTCATCCTCTTCCTCATCGCGCTACCCGTCCTCTATCGCCTCACCCGCGAACTCGACTTCATCCACAACGCGCCCATCATCATCCCCGGCGGCATTCCCGTCGAACTCGGCGCAATCGCACAGAGTCAGCATGATACCGCCATGAGCACCGTTGCTCCTGCCGCGCCAACCCTTGTCCAGATCGCCCCCGTCGCCACGCCACCGCCCCTGCACTCAAGCGACCTCCCCGAATAGCGCATATCAAAATCTCCTCTTCTACCCCCGCTTGACCGCAAATTTAAACAGAGTTAAGCTCATAGCATTGCTGGATAGAGCACATGGGAGGTAGACCCATGATCGCGTTTTCCTCGCACCTTTCCCCGCGCCGTATAACTCGCCGCAATACTGTGGATTACTTCGCCCCAAAATTTAATCTCTTCCTCACTCTCATCCTTTTTCTCTTCTTCCTTTTCCTGCTCCTTTTCCTCGCGCTCTCCGTCACTCACGCACAAGTCATCACCGTCGACGAGAACGGAAATTTCTCCACCGGCAATTCCGCCCCTGTAGATCGTCGCTTCGCTCAAATCCAGCCCACCAACGTCGATCTCCCCAAAGCCTCACTCAACTCCGAAAGCTACCAGGCTCTCCTGCGAGCTCTCATCTCAGAACAGGGTTTCGCCATGCGGCCTTTTCCGCGCGGTCATCGCGGCCTTGAACTCGTCGCCAACGGCAAACTCAAACCCGCCGGTGAAGATTACGTCACCATGGTCACTCAGCAGGGTCTCGCAGCCAAACCCGGTGAGCGCCTCCTCATTACCAACATCAAAATCGAAAACAACAAAATCATCTTTGACTTCAACGGCGGCCCTGACCCCAGGCATCGCTTCCTGCGCCACATCAGCATCGGAATGGGCCCTGACTTGGACACTCCCATTGTCCAGGGGGATGAGCAGGCGCCCACCGGCGCGCGCCTCACTCTTGCATTCAAATCGCGCATCCCGCAACTCACGCCCGATCAGGTCAAAGCTCTCCTCGCGCCTCTCATCTCCTTCGGCGTCAAATCGCCACTTGAAGCCTTCACGGATACACTTCCACCCGTTCTCAAAGCGGCCATCCTCGACCATCATGTTCTTGTCGGCATGAGCACTGAAATGGTTCTCTTCACCGTAGGCGAGCCACTCAAAAAATCGCGCGAGATGGATGGTCAAATGCCCTTCGAGGAATGGATCTACGGTCAGCCTCCTGCCGACGTAGAATTCGTCCGCGTCAACGGAAATCGTGTCATTCAAGTCGAAATCGCAAAAGTAGGTTACCCGCCTCGCATCTACACCAAGGACGAAGTCGCCGGCCTCATGCGCACCGACGGCTCTCCCATAATTACCGAGAAACCAAAAGAGCACACCATCCAACTCGGCGACGTATACCGCGATCCCAACACGCAATCGCCAGCACCCGCACCCTCTCTCGCCAACCCCGGCGAAAAAATCGATCAGCTTCCCGAGCAGCAGCAAACCGGTAAAGTGCGCTTCCCCAAGCATGACGATTCAACCAACACCACTGGAACTTCAGCCGGCAATGGAACTGAAACCAGCTCATCAACTCCAAATACAACTTCTACCGCGCCTTCAGCACCCACCACTCAGCAACCCTCAGACCAGGGCGAAGATCAAAAGCCCAACCATTTTCTTGAAGGCAGCAGAGTTTGAAAAGAGCAGGGAATCGTCAGCGGTGCCGCAAGATATCATCTCCGCTTTCATACTGCTTTCCCATCAATAAAATCACTCTTGCACAATCAACAAACCCGCCAACTTGCTAGCTCGCCATCACCGCGAAGCGGTGGCCAACTCGCCGCCTCAATCCCAAAAATAATCTTTTCCTCTAATTCCAGGCTCGCTCTCACCATCAAACGAAAAAGGGCCGTTCAGAATGGCTTTGCATCCATCCTGAACGGCCCACACTCTTCAATCAACTTTATTTCTTCGCTATCGTCTTCTTCACCGGCGTCGCCGTCGGAGCAGGTCCAGCCATCGCAAACGCCTGGTCAATCGACGTATACAAATCCTTGTTCACGTCATGCACCTCAAGGTACGACGCACCCTTGCTGTTCGCAATCACCACAAAAATAGTTGGCGTCTGGTGTATTCCCGTTCGGCTGCCAATCTCTACATCCGCCTTGATCGCCGCAGCCAGTGTTCCTTGAGGATCAATCGAGAACGGCATCGCAATTCCCTTACTCTGCGCAAACTTGTTGGTAAAATTACGCAGCGCATCCAGATTGTAAATCGACCGCTGATTCTCAAAGACCTGGTCGCGATACTCATCCCCTAGCGCTTTGCTCTTCGTGTCAAACCAGCGCGCATTCAAAGCCGCAGTCGGGCTCCAGATGTGGCCGGGAATCACAAAATCATGTCGCATCAGCGGTATCTTGTACTTGATCGCAGCGTCTCTGACGATAGGATTGGCATGAGCGCACGCCGGGCACTCCAGGTCGTAGAACTCGACAATCGCTACCCGCGCGCCCGCTGGCGGCCGCAGCGCAGAGGAATCCAATACCTGCGTCCCTGAAAATTGCGCGGCAGCAGGCCTCGCACAGCCCATTGCCGGCAGAAGCAACAAAGCCAGTGAAAAACTCCACAGTGAAAACTTGGTTTTGGGGATGTTGAAAATCATTCTTGTGCGACTCTCCCGATTCTGGTTTCTTGCACCAGAATAACCGTTTAGACGCCTAATTCTGAAATCGGCTATCTTTCACCGCCTGTTGTAAACTAATTCAAGCGAGCCTAGGCCCAATTGATACCAGGCCAGCCGCGCCGTTGAAGCCGCGGTACAAGTGAAACTTGTCCGCGTGTGCAGAGACAACCCCAAGAAGGAGAAACACCCTAAAAATGGCAAAGATTGCAAAAATTGCAGGTCGCGATAAGGTCATGGACACCACCAAGTCCACCGATTGTCCCAAGTGCAGTAAGCCCACCCGCATCGTCAAGCGCGTCAAGGACCGTGAGCGTGGCGTCCCCGGCGGAGTCTACATCTCCTGCTCGGCCTGCGAGTTCTACGAGAAACTTTAATCCACGCTCTAACCTGAATCGAGTAATCGTAACTGGAACCCGGGCCTGGCGCCCGGGTTTTTGTTTTCCCTGATATACCGCATGGTTTTGTTTGATATTTCACATGTTTTTGTTTAAACGGAGGGAGCAGGGCCTTCAGGCCCCTGAATAGAGCTTCAACATCACGCGGCCTTTAGGCCTGGGAATTTTCTCACCCCAATCAACCGCATCATCCACTGGAACTCGGTAGCTACAGCCTTTAGACCCTACATTTAACCATCCCTTTGCACCCCACCGAGGTGACCCTGTGCCCCCGTGGCTCTCAACTCATCTTGTTCATTTCCATTCAAAAAAACTCACGGCCATTATCTATGCACATCAAAAGACGCTATAGGTTGACTGATTGAACAATTTTAGAGAGATGCTTTTGCAGATCATTTCACTGATTTCAGCCATAC
>DAHXOQ010000114.1 GCA_027364815.1 Acidobacteriaceae bacterium
ATCTCAAGTCGCTCGCGATGACCATCACCTTTGAGCCTTTCAACGCAACCGGTCGCGCCCGCATCGTCCAGCTCATCAACAAATCCAATCAGTACAATCTAACCACCCGCCGCTACACCGAACCGGAAATCCTCCAGGCAGAAAACGATCCGGACGTCTTCACTCTTCAAGTCCGTCTCGCCGACATCTTCGGCGACAACGGCATGATCAGCGTCATCATCATCCGCCCCGACAATCCGCCGGATCAATCTGAACCCGCCGCAGAAAAATGTTGGGCCATCGACACCTGGCTCATGAGCTGCCGCGTCCTCGGCCGCAAAGTCGAGCACATGGTCCTTGCTGAAATCCTCAACCACGCACGCACCCTCGGCATCACCAAACTCACCGGCGCCTACATCCCCACCGATCGCAACGCCCTCGTCATCGACCACTACTCCAAACTCGGCTTCACCAAAATCTCCGAAGACCCCTCCGGCCTCACCCAATGGCAACTCATCGTCGCCTCCGCCATCCCCGACTCCGCACCCATGAAAATCATCTCCCGAGGCTTCTCCACACAGGAGCATTCACCCGCATGACGGAATCTTTTTCTGAACTCCGTTCCTCAATTGATTCAGTCGGTATGCGGATTTAGCGTGATCGCTGTATTGGTTTGGCTTGGATGCGGACTCGGGACAATACGATCCTTCCAGTGGAGTATGCGCGACTCAACCAGGTACCACATTGAGTAGGAGACGGTGAAGGTCAAAAGCAGGGCCACCAAATCTGTCAGAAGAACGAGGATGCGATGATCCCAATGAATCCTCTGTATGATGCTTCTTGAAACGCTGTAAAGCGGATAATGGCAGAGATACATTGTGTAACTCACCATGCCAACTGAGCGCAGCGCCTTATGCCGGAAGAATCGAACCCAGATTTTGTTGCTGCCACTCTGGCCAATCAGTGCAAGCGTGATGAGCGCAAAGCTCACGTCTGCAAGCGAGATGCCGAGTGAACTCGACAATACGCTGCTTGTCGTGGGGCCGGCGATCACCCAGTAGGCAAGAGTAGTGGGCGCAACAATCCAGCCGGCGCGGCTGATAAATCGACTCTTCGTTAACCAGTGATCGGGATTGATGCGCCGGAAGCTGACCAGCAGTGCTATCGCTGAACCGTAGGCAAGGCCATCCATCCTGCAATAGAAAGTGTAGACCTCAGGCGATGCAGGCGTGTGAAAGTAGATTCGCAGTGCGGGCGCCAGTAATATCATTCCGAAAAGCAGAAGCGAAAAACTCCTCTGCGAAGTAAAGCGAACAATCGGCGCCCAGATCGTGTAGTAAATCTCCTCCACTGAGAGTGACCACAGGACCACGAGTCCATAAATCAGGATTTCAGGGAAGCCTATGAATGCACCTTGACCAAAATCTGGTTGCCCGACATAGAGGCTGGTGTAATAAAAAAAATATTGCAGCCAGAAACGCCACGGAACATTGAGTCCCATCGCTGCCGAAGTGGTCAGATAAAGTATCAGCGCCAGGTAATAAGGCGGAAAAATCCGCAGTGCGCGCCGCGCGTAAAACACCCTGAAGTAATGCTCTGAGCTGCGCAGTTCAAGCAATATGCTGGTGATCAGAAATCCGGAAAGTATGAAGAAGAGGTCAACGCCAAGCCATCCATAGCGGAATAAGGTGAAGGGCGCCCAATTGAAATAATGCTCGCCCACCACCGCAAGAACCGCAACTCCACGTAGCCCGTCTAATTCACGTATGCGCATTCACGCGCTCCTCTTGTGGCTTCTGGAAATTGTGCAATTCATTCTATTGTAATCGTGCTCAACCACCATATTTTCTCGGGAATTCTAAACGGCTACTCCGCGCCTCAAGCGGCTGCGCAATTTGAGAAATGGTTGTTCGAGAAAATGATAGGAGCACAGTGCGACTAGATAAATCAATGTCATCCGCAACGAGAGTGCAACCAGATTTTTTGCGGATCCCGGAGCGAGAAAAAGCTGCTGCCAAATGTACAAGCTGTATGACAACCTGCCGAAGTGATTCATCAATGGAAAATTAAATATCCAGAATGCCACTCCATGTTTTCCCGCAATGAGCACAAGTAGTGAAGCTGCAATGACGAGCCCTTCAACAGTCGGCATTGTCAAGCGTAGAAGATTGACAAGCAGCGGATGATTCGCAGATAGAGAACTCAAAACAGGCTCAAGACCGAAGAGAAAAAGCGCAGTCAAAATGATTGTGGGCCACACGGGAATGGCGTGGATACGAACGCGCCATCGTGGAGAATTGAGCAGGAATGCCGCTGCGCACCCGACCATGAGAATATCGATGCGGGTTTGGAAAACGTCGTTCTCCGCGCCACGGAACGCTGGTAAAAAATAATAATTCATCAAACGCAGCAAAGGACCAGAGAAGGCCAGGGCAACGGCTAGTCGCGGTGAAAATCTTCTCGGCAAAAATGCGAAGAGACTGGGCCAGACCAGATAAAACTGCTCCTCGATACAAAGTGACCAGGTATGGCCCAGCCACCATGCGTGGGCTCCATTCGTTACCAGGTGTGTGTAATAGTTGTGCGTGAATGTGAATGCGCTGAAAATATCAAGCCAACCTATAGAAATATAACCAAGCTCCTTGAGAATTGATACGGTGAGAATCAAAAGATAATAGACCGGGAGGATACGCAAGGCGCGCCGTATATAAAAATTACTCAAAGAGACAGACCCGGTTGCATCACGCTCTTTAATCAACAACCAGGTGATGAGAAGGCCGCTGATAACGAAAAAGGTTGAGACTCCGATGTGACCAAGATTCGGTAGGAAGTTATATTTTTCCGCAGCTGTTTCATTGCTGACTGAAGAGATGCCATGGTCGATTAATACCAGAAGTATCGAGAATGCGCGTGCTCCATCAAGCGATGCAAGATGGGATTGGGAACGAGCTTGCCGGCTTGACGATGTGTCGTTCTGAGCAGGCGTAAAGAGTTGCATGGAAGGAATTCTAGCATGTGGAAATGCAGCATCTCCTCGACAATGAACTCACCGGCGCCGCAATACCCGCTTTGAGCGCCGCCGTCCTAAAGTAGACAACTCAGGACCGAACAAAAGAATCAATTCATTGAATCACTGGATTTGCGCATCAAGTGCACCAGCTGAAATCTCCTGGCTCGGATGCGGACTCGGCACAATACGATCCTTCCAACGAAGAATGCGCGACTCAATCAGGTGCCACATTGAGTAGGAGACGATGAATGTCAAGAGAAGAGCAATTAGATGAGTTAAGACCACCTGTATGCGATGCTCCAGGTGGAATCTCTGCAAATAGTCATTTGTAAAACGAAGTAACGGGTAATGACAGAGATACATTGTATAGCTGACTTTGCCAATGGAGCGCAGCGCCGTATTCCGAAAAATGCTTACCCAAATCTTGCTACTGCCACTCTGTTGAATCAGTGCAAGTGTAATGAGTGCAAAGCTGACGTCGGCGAGTGTGATGCCGAGTGAACTGCTCACAACTTTGTACGGAGTGGGGCCAGAGATGATCCAGAAGGCAAGGCTGATCGGCGGAATTATCCATGTAAGCAAATTGATCAGTCGACCGCTCGTGAACCATCTATCGCCGTGGCTGTGCCCAAAGCTGACCAGCAGCGCAATGGCTGAACCATAGGCTAGGCCATCCATCCTGCACCAGAATGTGTAAACCTCTAATGCTGCAGCGGTGTGAAAGAGGATGCGTAAAGATGGTGCGATAAAAATCATTCCAAGAAGAATCAGGGAAAAACTCTTCCGCGAAGTGAAGCGAACAATGGGTGCCCAGATCGTGTAGTAAATCTCCTCAACAGAGAGAGACCAAAGAACGAAGAGTCCTGAAACCAAGGCAAGCGGGAACCCCGGGATTGTGCCTTGTGTAACTTCTGGTCCACCGGCGTAGAGGCTGTTGTAATAAAAGAGATATCGCAGCCAAAAGCGCCATGGAACATTAAGACCCATTGCTATCGACGTGATCAGATAAATTCCGAGCGCCAGGTAATAAGGCGGAAAAATCCGCAGCGCGCGCCGCGCGTAAAACACACTGAAGTAATGCTCCGTGCTGCGCAGTTCAAGCAATATGCTGGTGATCAGAAATCCTGAAAGTATGAAAAAGAGATCAACACCAAGCCATCCATAACGGAAAAACGAAAATGGCAGCCAATTGAAATAATGTTGACCCACCACCGCAAGAACCGCAATTCCGCGTAGCCCGTCTAATTCACGTATGCGCATTCACGCGCTCCTCTTATAGCTTCGGGAAATTGTGCAATTCATTCTATTGTAATCGCGCTCTCCAAGGCCAAATGGCTTCACAGAAAGCTCGCATCTATAAAATTCCATTCACAAATTTTTGCGATGGTTTAGTAGAGTAATGAATAGCGAATCACTTCATGAATAAACTTCAATCCAGCGCGAACAGCGACACTCCAGTCCAAACTCTCCCTCTGCGAGATTGGTTCCTCTTGCCCCTGCTCAGCCTCTGCACCATCGTCTTCCTCTTCGTCGCTCTGCGATTCCTCGGTAATCATCTCTTCTCGGCCTTCGGCAATCTCGAAGATCACTGCCTCACTTTCCATGATGCGGTCCATGGTTCGCACGGCATCCCCAACACAGTTTGCTCCGCCAAATTCGCTGAAAGCGTCCCCCATGAATACCGCTTCAACAACTGCGGTCATCGAACTCCACTGGACTGCGCGCAAAAATCCCCCGGCACTTTCAGAATCGTCACCATCGGTTCCTCCTACGTCTTCGGACAGAGTGTCGCCAGTGACCAATCCTTTCCTGGCCTCCTACCTGCCGATCTCTCTCTCAAAACCGGCCGCCACATCGAAGTCTATAACGAGGGTGCTGATTACAACTTCACCCACAACATCGACCTCAACTTCAACGACATTCTCGCCGCCAAACCAGACCTCATTCTCTGGGCAGTCACTCCCTTTGACGTCAAAGCCGCCTCCCAAACCCTCCAGTTGAAACCTCCCAAATACACTGTCCCCGGCCTCGTTGACCCGGGGCCACATTCAAGCTACCTCGCCCGCGTCAAATACAATCTCCAACTCTCCTTCGCCGGAAAATCTTTCCTCGGCGGCCTCCAGGCATTCTGGGATTTGGAGGCGACGCAATTTGATGCCGGCCCCATCGCCCTCATGTTGCGCCATTATCTCTACCTGAGTCAGTCTCAATACGTGCACGCATACCTCCTCGGAGGCCCGGGTGACCGCGACACCATCTTCCTCAGCACCAACCCCACACCGGAATGGAAAGCCAAATTGAAGCAATACGACATCTACATCGCAAGCATCGCCGCCAAATCAAAAGCCGCAGGCATTCCACTCGTCGTCACCATGATTCCCCAGCGCGGCCAAACCGCCATGCTCTCCATGGGCTCATGGCCCAATGACGTTGACCCATACAAGCTCGACAACGAACTCCGCGCCATGGTCACAAGCCACGGCGCAACCTACATCGATATCCTCCCCGGCTTCATCAATATCCCCAACCCCGAGCAGTATTTCCTCCCCATCGATGGCCACCCCATCCCTCAGGGCCACGCCATCATCGCAAATCTCATGTCCAACCAACTCACCAGCGGCGCCGTTCCTCAACTCCAAATCCACCCACAGGCACAAGGAAAATAAGCATGAATTCGGTTCCTGTGAAAAGTATCGAAGCGGCATCTCACAACACTAACATTGACCCTCTCCCGCGCAGCAGATTCTATCGACCTGAGCTGGATGTGATTCGTTTTGTGGCTTTCTTTGGCGTTTTTTTTCATCATGCAGGCTTTTTTTATCGTCCTTCCTTCGCAAAATCTCCCCTCTTTGAAGCTCTTCTCGATGTGTCGGTGAATGGGTTGCAACTCTTTTTTGTTCTTAGCGCATTTTTGATCTCTGACCTGCTAATGCGTGAACGTGAAGCGAACGGCCACATCGATGTGAAAGCTTTTTACCGCCGGCGCATTCTGCGCATCTGGCCGCTCTTCATTCTCGGCTTGCTGATGGGTGTTGGTTACGATCACTTTGTAATGCATACCGACAGTTTGCGTTTTCTCGCGTTTTTTCTCTTGATGGGTGGTTGGTATTGCAGACGCTATGGTACTAGTGGTAATCCCTCTAATGTGCTTTGGAGCATTACTGTAGAGGAACAGTTTTATCTCTTCTATCCTGCGCTGGCGCGCAAATTCAGTCGCAGAATGATTGCACTATTTTGCTTTGTGCTGATTGTGATTGCAAATGGATTGCTCTACTACTATGGGCAAATCAATTCGATAAGCATCGTCTCGTGGTATGACAGTTTTGTGCAATTTGAGATGTTTGCCGCCGGGATTTTACTGGCACTCCTACTCAAGCAGAAAATTCCAAATTGGACGCCGTGGGTGAGAGTCTTGTTGCTTCTCGCCTGGCCTCTCAGCTGGTTTATAACGATAGCTTATTCGTATTTGTTTCCAAATGTGTCTGGAACATCGAGTGGCATGCTGATTGCAAGATACGCACTCACGGCATTGGGTTGTGCAGCTTTTCTCCTGGGCATGCTGGGCATAAATCGGAAATTTCTGCCAGGATGGATGGTTTACAGTGGCCGAATTTCGTATGGGCTCTATGTCTTCCATGAATATGGAATGCGTCTTTCTTCTTATATTTTCAATTGGCATCGCATCATTAGTGATAAGCATGTGAATTATGTATGCTGGTGGCTCTGCAGTTTGGCTTTCACCTTTATCCTCGCGGCGATTTCGTACCGTTTCTTTGAGTCACCATTTCTAAAACTGAAGCCGGAGAGGATTTGATGGAGAATACAATGACGAAACGGTCAAATTCAATCACTAGGCAACATCACGCTTAGGAGCATGAAAGATAATCATGAACTCTGTTCACCTTGCAAATTCGGAAAATTACGAAGAGCAAAAACTTCCCCGCCGCGATTGGATCCTGCTCCCTGCGCTCTGTCTGCTGACTTGTCTTCTGATGTTATTTGCATCTGAGTTCATTGCTGCACGGTTCTTTCAAGAAACAAATACTAGCGGCGAAGATTGCATGGTGTTGAGTAATGCATCTAAGGGTTTTGGAGGAATTCCTAACTGTGTCTGTTGGGAAAAAATCCGTGAAGGTAATCTGGTCAACTACAGGCTCAATAGTAGCGGTTATCGCTCCAATACAAACTTCGGACCAAAATCTCCGGGAACATTCAGGATTGTCGTGATTGGTTCGTCATACGCGGTCGGATTACGTGTATCCGTCGAAGAGGCCTTTGTAACCAGGCTCGCATCTGAACTTTCTCAGCTCACAGGAAAAAAAATTGAAGTCCTGAATTTGGGAATGTCCGGAATCACCGCTTCTCCGTCAATAGTCAGTCAGCGATTTCAAGATGCATTGGCGCTTCAGCCGGATCTGATCCTGCAGATATTAAATTCATGGGACATTCAAATGCAGTCGGTAAAAATGCCGACTAAAGTGCAAATTGCAACTCCCGTCACTCATCTGTCGCGATATGGAGAGCTAAAGAACATATTCTCCGATCATCATTTGGGAATTGGAATTATGGTGCGGCATTTTTTATACCAGAGCCAGACTCAATATGTGAAAACATCTCTTATGAATATCGAGACCAGTAACTACACCGGGTTTCTTAAATCCGATTTTGATGATGATTGGAAGAAGCATTTGTCCGATTTTGAAAAAAATGACGAGAGCATTGAAAAACGTGTAAAAGCCGCTGGCGTACCCATGGTCAATGTCTTCTTACCAATCCGCGTGCAGGCAGCCATGATCTCAATGGGCGAGTGGCCCGCCGGATACGACCCTTACAAACTTGACGATGATCTGCGCTCCATCATCACCAGCCATGGCGGAACGTACATCGACATTCTCCCTGAGTATCGCAATATCCCTAACCCGGAGCAGGGCTATTATCCTTACGAAGGACACCTCAATCCTCTTGGGCACGCGACCATTGCCCATCTCCTGGCTCAACAATTAACCAGCGGCGTCATCCCCACTCTCGACGCAACCACAACCAAACCCAGCTCACCGGAGCAAGAAAATTAATGTTCGATTCCGCTTCATTCCAATTCGTCCTCTTCGGTCTCGCCGTCGCGCTCCTCATCAACTTCAGCCGCGCGCGCATCTGGCGCTCCTCCATCCTCATGCTCGCGAGCTTCATCTTCATCGCCCTCCTCGCCCACTCCTCGCTCCTCCAAACCTGCATCGTCCTCCTCCCCCTCGCCGCTTTCCTGCTCCTCGGCTATCTCTGCCTGCTCTTCATCCAAAAACAGTTCCCAAAATCCCTCCTCATCTCCCTCTTCACCGTCATCCTCGTCTACATCTGGCTCAAAAAGTACACCTTCCTCCCCGAAGCCACCTTCCTCCACTTCTCCTACTTCACCCTCGGCCTCTCCTACATCTTCTTCCGCGTCCTGCACCTCCTCATCGACCGCGCCGAAACCGCCGATAAGCAACCCATCAACCTCTTCCAATAC